>JBNKDZ010000531.1:0-2997 GCA_050288525.1 Cyclobacteriaceae bacterium | reverse complement strand
CATTTTTTGGCGGATAATCCGGTTTCTTCGCGCAGTTCGCGTTGTGCCGATGTGAGGATATCCACATCCAGTGCGCCACCACCCATGGGGATCTCCCAGGAATATTCATCAAGCGTATAACGATATTGACCAACAAGCCAGGTGTTCTGATGTTCATCAAGGGGGATGATCCCCAATGCAAACCCTTTGAAGTGGACTTTGCCATAGATGCCATTGGTGTTGCCCGGTGTGATCACCTGATCTTCCTCAACTTTGATCCAGGGATTCTCATATATTTTTTTGCTGGAAAGGGTTTTCCAGGGATTTTGTATTTTCTTATGCTCCATCCTTTGTACTAATTTAAACAGTTGTGCAAAAATAGTTTAAATTGCGACATGCTAAAATCAAGTTACACATCAGATTTAGTGGAGGCCGGGTGTGATGAGGTAGGAAGGGGGTGCCTGGCGGGCCCTGTTGTTGCAGCAGCGGTGATCCTGCCGAAGGATTTTTGTCATGATTTGCTGACAGACTCCAAGCAGCTGAATAAAAAACAACGTGAAGAACTTCGTGAAGAGATTATGCAAGTGGCTGTCTCATATGCTGTAGCGGAGGTGAGCAATGAAGAGGTCGACAAGATCAATGTGTTGAAAGCCTCGTTCCTGGGAATGCACAGGGCGCTGGAAAAGCTGAATACCGAGCCTGAGCTGATCCTCGTAGATGGCAACCGGTTTATGCCGTATAAAGAAATAGAACACCATTGCATCGTCAAGGGAGACAGCAAATTCCTCAGCATTGCAGCAGCTTCTGTGCTGGCCAAGACCTACCGCGATGACCTGATGACCCGGCTTGGCAGTGAGTTTCCGGAGTATGGCTGGGAACAAAATGTGGGGTATCCTACCAAACAACATCGGGAAGCTATTAAAAATCATGGTATCACGCCCTATCACAGGAGATCTTTTCAGCTTTTACCGAGGCAGTTGAGTCTTTTTTAAATACGATATTTTTGTGCAGGAAGGAGATTCAATTCCGGTTTATTACAAAAATGGTCAGCCGGCAATTCTTTATACGTTTTTGGGTAGGGTAACGGAGGATTACGGATTGTATTTGCTTATCGGATAGCAGTAGCTTTCTCAGCCTTACGGCTCATCAAGATCCGGAAGTCGCCGAAAAAGGCTCAATAACGATTCGGTATTCCTTTATTCTTTCCGGCGCGAACCCGTCATTCCTGTATCCCTGTGTTTGTCTTTAAAGAAATCCCAGATAAATTCGGATCCTTCCCAGTCACAGTTGCTGGTTTGAGGCCAGTTGTGCTCCATGCCGTTTGCCCGGATAAGGACTACGTCTGAGTTAGCGTTTTCGTTTTTCCACCGGACACCTTTTACGTTTTGAGTTTTCAAAATCGAATCGGGCTGTGCAGAACAATTGTTCCATGAGATCCAAAGGCTTAAGCCGTTCATTACAGGAGGGAAACCAAACGGTCCGGCGCCTTCAAAAGGAACTCCTGGATCGTTATACCCGTGAATATGCATCAGGGGAACTCCCTGTGCTGGAGGTGCTACATAGGGGATTAGCATAGGACCTGAAATGCAGGCTGCTGCAGCGATCCTGTCAGACAATTCATGTGCAATACGGTAGGTCATCATGGATCCGTTGGAATGCCCCATGACATAAACCCTTGATTGATCAATGGAATATTTGGTAAACAGATCATCCAGCAAACTGTTAATAAAACCGACATCATTGATGCCTCCCTCCAGGGATTCAAATATTCCGCCAGCGTTCCAGAAATAACTTCCATTGGTGTCTTGCGTACCAATTGGATAACATAAGATGAATCCCTCCCTGTCAGCAACAGGTTTAATGCGATACCAGTCACCGCCTGGAGAAATGTTATCTGTATATCCATGAATCACCACGATAAGGGGTGTTTCCTTACTACTGTCATACGATTCGGGAAGATACATGTCATAATGCCGCTCCCGACCGTCAAACACGATGGTGTCATGCTGTGTGTCTGTAGTTATTTCCGTGCAGGAAAAAAACAGAAGTAAAAAGAGGATGTATTTGTAATTGTTCATATATGATTATTTTTCAGGTTTGACAATGTTGAGAATACAAGGAAATACAAAAGCAAAACAACATCTATAACTGATCTTTGTGCAGATTAAGATGGGTGTCGTATTAAATTGCCAGGGATATTCCGGTTTTGATATTCCGTATTTTTTACCTAAAACGTGTCTGAATTCGATTTTTACATAGAAAAAAGAACTATCTCTCTTGATTTTTGTGGAATTCTTACCGGATAAAGCAGAAGATACGAGAATCACGAAAATTAAGAATATCAAAATTCGCATAATGAAAATATTTCGAATTAAGTATGAGTTTTAATTCACCTGGGTTGAGTGTAGATGTCAATTATTGTTGAAATGAAGTGGATTTTGTAACTAAATATACAAAATATATTGATTGCTCAAGTTAATTGGTCATAACTTATTTTTAAAAAAACCTTTTTGTGTAAATAATTTTATTATGAGAATATTCTCATTATATTTGTTGAAATAAAAAACGACATGCCGCGAAAAAGAAGATTGCGAAAAATAGTTGAGCCCCCGAAATTTAAGGGCTATGAGCCTTATGGTGTTGATAAGGATACGTTGAAGCGTGTGGAATTACTTTATGAGGAGTATGAAGCGATAAAGCTGGCGGATTACGATTTTATGAATCACGCTGAGGCATCCGAACTGATGGGGATTTCAAGGCCTACGTTTGCCAGGATTTATGAAAGTGCTCGAAGAAAAATTGCAAAGGCGCTGGTGGAGGTTCGAAAGATTGAGACAGTGTACGGAAATGCTGTTTTCGATAAAAACTGGTACATCTGTAAAGAATGTAATGCCAGGTTTACCATACCGAAAAACTTTAATTCGGATACATGTCCGGTTTGTAAATCAGAAAAAATTATTCAAATAAATCAACAGCAATGAAGGTATTAATAACTTCCTCCGGCAGGTCGCTGGATTC
>JBNKDZ010000530.1:0-6865 GCA_050288525.1 Cyclobacteriaceae bacterium | reverse complement strand
TTTCTTTTTTTTACAATTAGTATTCTAATACAAGAAATATGGGATTGAAGAAGAAGCCAATCTTTATTGTACTGTTTTTGCTGTTTTTGTTAACAGCCTTTATTTTTATTAGCTGGTTCTTCTCAAATATTTTTATATATGTGGTAATATCATTGGTCTTGGCCACAATTTTAAGACCGCTAACAAACTACCTTTCCAACCAGCAGTTTTTTAGTTTCCGAATGCCGAGGGCTCTTGCTGTT
This sequence comes from Cyclobacteriaceae bacterium, assembly GCA_050288525.1. GTDB lineage: Bacteria > Bacteroidota > Bacteroidia > Cytophagales > Cyclobacteriaceae > JBNKDZ01. The sequence goes on along the minus strand of JBNKDZ010000530.1, from coordinate 6,623 downwards.
TTTATTTCCTTTTGTACTCTGATCGGCATTTTATCCATCCTGGTGGTTTTGTTTTTTCCCTTGATCTCAGAACAGGTCAAAATTATTCCCAAAATAGCCCGGCTGGACCAGGTAATGCTGAAGGTGCAGGAACCTATGGAAAATGTTGAGGAATTCCTGATTGAGAATCAGATAGGATCTCTTGAGAAAGGATTTCTTGAAGAAAAGATCAAAGCATCCTTTCTGGAATTTGTAAAGGAAATTGATGTTTCAAATATTATTGAAAATATTATTTCACTTACAGGTAATTTTTTTGTGGGATTGATGGCAGTAGCCTTTATCACCTTTTTTCTGTTGTATGAAAAGGGGCTGTGGCGCAAGCAATTGATAAACATTATTCCGAATGCCTATTTTGAGGTTTCTATCGCCGGATTGTATAAAATTGAAAAGCTGTTATCCAATTATATGTTGGGACTCCTGTTTCAGATGACAGCAATATTTACTATTGCATTTACAGGATTATCTATATTAGGGGTTAAATATGCGGCCTCAATTGCACTTTTTGCTGCAATTATTAACCTTATACCATATCTCGGACCGATACTGGGAGCCGTATTTGGCATTATTGTGGGGTTGTCTACCAGTGGCTCACAAATATTTGACAGCAACGCATATTTGCTGCTGATGATCAAGATTATTTCGGTTTTTGGCATCGTCCAATTGACAGACAATATTTTTCTTCAGCCACTTATTTTCTCAAAAAGCATAAAAGCGCATCCACTCGAAATATTTATTATTATATTTGCAGGCGCTACACTTGCAGGTGTAGTAGGAATGATCGTTGCTATCCCGGCGTATACAATTTTAAGAGTGTTCATAATGGAGATATACAACGGTTACCGAAGTTATCATATTTTTAAAAGCTGATTAGATTATAATAATAGTATGGCGTTACAGTGTGGCATTGTAGGATTGCCGAATGTCGGAAAGTCAACCTTATTCAATGCATTATCAACAGCAAAAGCAGAAGCTGCAAATTTTCCGTTTTGTACCATCGAACCGAATGTCGGGGTAATAACAGTTCCGGATGAACGTCTGGATACACTTACCAATATGGTTAATCCGGAAAAAACAACTCCCGCAGTAATCGAATTTGTTGATATAGCAGGATTGGTTAAGGGAGCAAGTAAAGGAGAAGGTCTGGGAAATAAATTCCTGGCAAATATCAGGGAAGTACATGCCATTATACATGTAATACGTTGTTTCGAAAATGACAATATCGTTCATGTTGATGGAAGTGTTAATCCGGTCAGAGATAAAGAGATCATTGAATATGAATTGCAGTTAAAGGATCTTGAAAGCATCGAAAAACGTATTCAACGAGTTGAGAAAATAGCAAAAACAGGAGATGCAGACGCAAAAAAGCAACTGGATATCCTTTTGAAATATAAAAACCATCTGGAATCAGGTAAAATGGCCCGTACCTTAGAACTGGATAAGCGGGAAAAGGCTATTATCGCCGATTTGTTTTTATTAACCGAAAAACCGGTAATCTATCTGGCCAACGTTGACGAAGACGGATTGCTCAATGAAAATGAGTACCTGAATCAGTTAAAGGAAGCTGTACAAGGAGAGAATACAGAAATAATACCGGTCTGCGCATCTCTGGAAGAACAAATTTCGGAGTTAGAAAGTAAAGAAGAACAAGCGGAGTTTTTGCAGGAATATGGTCTTTCAGAATCCGGCCTGAATAAACTCATTAAAGCTTCATATAAAATATTAAACCTGATAACCTATTTTACAGCGGGCCCGTCGGAGGTAAGGGCCTGGACCATAACAAGGGGTTGGAAAGCACCCCAGGCAGCAGGCGTTATTCATACAGATTTTGAGAAAGGATTCATTAAAGCCGAAGTTATTAAGTTTGAAGACTTTATAAACTATAAATCTGAACAAGCCTGTAAAGAAGCCGGAAAAATGTCCATCGAAGGAAAAGAATATGTGGTAATCGACGGAGATATTATGCATTTCAGATTCAATGTATAAATATTGTTTTATAAATTAAAGTTTTTATATCTTTGAGTCAATCACATATTTTTTTAAATTATATTTTAAAGAAAAATGAAGTGATTTTCACCGAAAAAACCTGTGAAGATAATTGTTGTTGCCCTTAAGGATTTTTTCGACATTGAAGTATAGGCGGATATTTAAACAATATGACCGAAATACTGTTAATGAAGAAAGAATAATTATTAACTTAATTCAGTTAATTTTCGTAAATTTGAAAAAACACTTTGTGTTTAATGTTGTAAAGCTTGATTTTTTCATTTTAAACAGATAGACAATTTGAGAGTCAGACTTATTTTTATATTGAAGAATAAAGGAGCATTTGTTCCTTTTCATCATCAGTACCTGTTGGCACAATTGGTCAAAGGTATTATTATACGCGGTGGGGAACCTAAATTCAGGGATTTCACGTATTTCAATTTCTCAGGACTTAAAGGACAGACGAAGATAAGTAGAAATGGTTTGCACTTTTTTTCATCAAAAGTGACCCTGGTGTTTTCATGCCTGAACAATGAATTCATTGAATATTTTGTGGATGAATTGTTTAAGATCCCAAGTATTGAAGTTGGTAACCTGATACTGATTCCGGAATCCGCCGAGTTGGAAAAACAACCCAAATTCTCTGATGTGACCAAATTTATTTGTATTTCACCTCTTGTACTGAATCAACCACAGTTCAATGATGCGGAAAACAAAAGGTTTGTTCCTCCCGAAACGGATGAATTTTCTGACATGCTTTTCGAGTCAACCATGCTTAGAATGCAGTCATTGCAAATCTATAGCGATGAACAAATGGCTGAATTTACAAAGTTTCAGCTGGTTCCGGATGAGAACTACCTGAGAAAGATAAAGGAAAGCCAGAAGAAATTTGCCAGAATATATCCGGTGTATGATCAGGATGTGAAATATGAGATTCGTGGTTATACACTGCCATTTACTCTGTATGCAGCTCCTGAAGTACAGGAATTTGTGTTTGCCTGTGGCATCGGTTCTTTTACTCACAAAGGATTCGGTATGCTTGATCTGGCCAATTCAGATCCGGCACAACGAACCGTTGAGTTTAAAAGGCGCCTTATGACACAGCCTAAGTAATTGTATAATCCGGAGGACATCAGAACTGGGCGTAACCAACAACCACGTCAGCATTGATTTTATAATCAAAGTAGTATATGATTATGTCATATGAATTCCGGGTTGTAAAATGACTGCCTTCGATCTGGTATGGGTCTGCAGTGTTATAAGGCATATAGTATATGTAGTCGTATATTCCCTGCTTCAAAAGTAAATTGCAATTATATAATCCGGAAGCCGGGAGATATTCCATTTTGTTGGATGGGTTATACGTCCAGTCTGTTAATTTACCTGCGATATAAATGTCGTCGCTATACGTTTCAGGAGCCTTTAATAAAAAATGTACATTGAAGTAATCCGACTCCGTCATTGGGTCTGAGCCATCGGTCGTCTCAATAAAATATTCGCCGTTCCGGTCGGGTTCAATGCTGTATGGCTCGGTATTTCTGGGCTTATCAACAAATAAATACACATCCACCTGCGTTCTTGATACATCCATTTTATCAACATTTTTTCCGGCAAATTGCCTCGATTTTATACTGAATACTCTGAACTCATTTCCACCTTTGAAGTTATTTTCAAAATTTATTGACCGGTACACCAGTTGTTTCAGGTCATCACGGATCATAGTAGGTTTGATGTCATATATCGCATTGTCCCATCGGTTGTTCTGCCGGATTACAACCTTAAAATCAAGAAGGGGATTAGATACCGGGAACAACTTGTAATCAATTATAAAATCAATCTGCTGGTTAACCAGACGTTCACGCACCCCTCCGGGTAAAGCAATATCGCCTTCAATTTTGATTTGTTGGTCATATACGATAAATCTTCTTGTGATAATTATATCATCTTTGTGGTCGGCGTCATATACAACCAACAGATAATTGCCAGGCATCTTTACCGGAGGGATTTCTAACGTATAATGGATGTAAGGCGTTTTTGTTGCCATGCTGAATTCAAAGTCATCAATATTATATTCATTATAATGATCAATATAATGCATGTCAGAAATTCCTGATGGTGTCCAGTCTGCATTGCAATGAAGGATCTTTGCCTGGTAATACGGAGCTACATCAACATATAGCTCATCAAATTTCAGGATAAGCGGGTAGGTATTATTCGCAGGGATGATCGGGGGGGGATATCGGTAGGTCATAGATGCATTTGCAGGATAAAGCAATACGGTTTTTATATTTTTGCGGTAAATTTTGTCACTATAAACAAATTCGCCATCCTGTGCCTGTATCTGTGCTGTGGTGCCTGAAAAATAACAACATAATGTAAGAATAATGATTGTCAGAATTATATGTTTGTCGTGAAACCGGTGATACATAACAAATTGTTTTGTGATTCTGTGATATTGTTGCTCAAAGATAATGCCTGATTAACATGAATTAACAAGATATATGAATGCTTTTGACACATATTTCTTAAATTCCGTATAGTTAATTACTATTTACAACCTTCTGGTATAAAATTGTGTCTGTAAATATAACAAGACAATACTATTTTTCCGGAAAAAACATTTTATGCACGTGCATAAAGAACTCATAGAAGGATGTATTAAAGGAAACCGCCAATCACAGCGGGAGTTATATGACCTTTTCTCAGGAAGGATGTATATGGTATGTCTGCGTTATACCAAGTCGCAACAGGAAGCAGAAGATGTGCTTCAGGAGTCATTTATTAAAGTATTTAAAAGCATAAAAAATTTTCGTGGAGAGAGCAGGCTGGAATATTGGATTAAACGAATCGTGATAAATACAGCACTTAACAATCAACGGAAAAAATTGTACATGTATCCGATGGTTGATGTGGAAGAGACAAAAGATGTTTTTGTTGAAGAAGGAATTATGTCCGGGTATGGTTTGGAAGAATTATTGGGAATGATACGTGAGTTGCCAACCGGATGTCAGATTGTGTTCAACCTTTTCGCGATCGAAGGCTATAGCCATAAAGAGATAGCAGAAAAGTTGAATATTAGTGAAGGAACCTCCAAATCACAGTTTTCAAGGGCAAAGAAACTGTTGCAGGAGCAAATATTGAAAGAGCAAATGAAACACTATGAAAAATATCGGTGAGAGAGCGGATTTCGAGAAGAAATGGCGGGATTTCTTCGAAGAAGCTGAAAAAGCACCTCCTGAGCTTGTATGGGAGCGTATAGATGCGTCACTGTCAAGAAGTGAAGCAGGCAATTTTAAAAAGAGGATCTTGTTTTTTAAACTGCTGGCAGCCGCCGCTATTACCTTTGCTCTGGGTATTAGCGGATACTATTATTATGCCCTGGAAAATAACCCCGCAAAAAATCAAGTCATTTCAGATAATAACAAGGATAAAATTAATAATATCTCAGATGATCAGGATTTTCCTTCAAAAGATTATGAGGGTTCCGGAAATCTGCAAGCAAGCCTGTTTAATGAGAACAATGGCATAACTGATAAGAAAAACATTATAGACATAGACCCCTCATCTGAAAATGATATCCATGATAATAGTGAGGATAGTGATTTTTCAGTAAATAATCATCAGAATATACCGGTGGATAAATATAGCGCTGGAAAAGATGAAAGCGGCACGTTACGTACAAATGAAAATGGTATTGGATCCTCAAAACGTCATTCAGAAAATCACAGGGTGATCTTGGCAGAAGATAATTCCTCCGATGCGGGTTTGGAAAATTCATCTCAGGGTCAGCTCTCACTTCCTGTAGAGACCGATGAAAATGCTTCCGGAAAACTTCTGGCAATGGAAAGTTCCGATAACAGGAGCCATGATTATAAGTATATGTCATCCATAGGTCCTTCTTCTGAGTTTGAAGAGAGCAGTCTTGAGTATGATCATTTGTATATGGTACCGGTAATGCCGGATGATATTCGAAGAAATCATACATCGAAGGAAACAATAGTCTTTATTGCTGGTATAGATATCGCGCCAGGTGTATTCAATCCGAATTTTAGCTATGAAAACAATGCTATTTCAAACATGCCGGCAAATGATTTTGTATTAGGGCAAACAGAATACAAAGGGTATTCATTGAATTCAAATGTTACACCTGAATCAAATAGGTCTTCAAATGCTCAGGATGTGGCACGTCCGGATGTATCCTATTCCTATGGAGCCAGCTTCGGGATGAAATTAGTTGACAAGATCGTTATTTCGACAGGTTTTCAGTATACCAATGCAACGACTAATACGAATACGGATCAATCGATTATCGAATCTTCATCCAAAAGACAATTACCGTTGGTGGCCAATTATCAATACGATATGAAAGGGCTGTCAACAATCCAGTCTACCGAAAGCATTGAACTGACGAATACGTATCAGTTTGCTTCCATACCTTTTAAAGCCGGATATATCGTTTATGAAAAGAAATTGAACGTCATCGTTTCGGCTGGATTTTCTTCTGACTTTTTTATAAACAGTCAGATTAAGGATAAGGCGAACAGCATGGAGGTGCTGAATAATGGCCCAGGGGATAATTCAATTTATAAAGATGTTTATTT
>JBNKDZ010000529.1:0-8925 GCA_050288525.1 Cyclobacteriaceae bacterium | reverse complement strand
GAAAAAATACCTGAAATAAAACTCCATTTAAAGCATAATCTGACTGTATTTTGAAAAAAAGCAATAAACCGGCCCCAAAAGTTGAGATCGTAAGCTATGGGAGGTATTCGCCCTGGGACCGCGAAAGCAAGGATCTCCCTGACCTCATGGAAATTACTACTTCCGTAAAAGCCTCCGTGGGTGTTGAATTCGGAATGATCATTGAAATATTCAAGGCAAAGGGCAGATATATCGATTTCAGGATTGACCATCCGCCGTTCAGAGATCAGGACGGGAATGTCGAGCCTCCCTTTGAAGGGACGTATCATGTGCGAAGCAATCCTGTAAAATTTTTTCTGGGCGATACGATATGGGAACCCATTGAAGATAAAAAGGGGCCCTGGACAATGTCGGTGTACCTGGATAGCGTATTGCTGGCAAGCAAGACCATTGAGCTGACCTGAGGATGAGTATAGCGCAAAGCGCAGAGAGCTTAGCGTTTGATTGTCAAACCATACGCTTGCTCTTTGCCCTATACCATAAACAATTATTTCACTATTATCTTAATTCTGCTGTACTGACGGGAGTCTGACTGCATATTCAAAATATATAATCCTTTTTTCAACGACAGACCGATAAGATCGAATGAAACAGCATTTTCTCCTTGTGATACATATTGCTGACCAAGTTCATAGGCTCTTCCTGTTACATCAATCAGGCTGAAACGAACAAACTCCTGAACATCTGACATAAACCGGATATTCATATAATCCTTAACCGGATTCGGAAAAACGTTAAATGGTACTTCTATAATCGGATCAATAGCTGTCACAATTTCCGCGTTTTTGTCATTAAAGAGCCGTTCTGAAGGTATTTCTTCTTTCTCAATGGAGGATGACGACCAGCTTACCTTCAGCACCTGAGGTCCGTCTACTTCAAGATAGCGTACAGTAATTGGATGATATCCTGCCTTAAGTGGAATATCCCTGCGCTTTTCGAACGTGCCATGCAACCCATTGTTATCGATTATACATTCATGGCCAATCTGCAACTGGCTGCCATCATTAGAAAGAATGTAGAAACGATAAATGTCATCTTCCGGAACATCGATATATCCGTAAAACTCAATCACAAAATAATCATTTACATTACGTATTTTATCAATATCAAAAGCAGACACACCACCTGTTTTTACCAGAGCATTTTCATTCATCACCTCAGGCAATTCTGACAAATCCTCCTCATAATACTTGTAATATAATCCGGGATACAGATCCAGTGAATCAACAGGTTCTCTGTATGTTTCTTCGGTCGGACTAAAATAAGCAGTTTCAATCGGAAACTGTTGACGGCCATCCGGCATGATCCATCCTACCGAAACATGATCTGCTCCATCTGATTCCTTATGAAGAACCTCAACATAATAGTTAAGCCCTTTTTGCAGATAAATTGGAGCCGAAGTCTGTGCGGAGTATTTGTCATACACGTCTACCGGAGTATATCCGACTACTTCAGCAACCTTGAATTTTTCAGCAGGCGCCCCCATGCTGATATACAATTCCGAATTTCCATCACTGGAAATTTTGAATACATATTTCCCTGTCTGTGGTACACACAGATATCCTGAGATTCGGGCGCCAAAATTGCTTCCCCAGTTTACAGGACCTGCGAAGGTTTCTTCAATCATCTCCGTACCATCAGGTAACTCATCAAGCGGAATATCTTCCACCTTCATGCCGCTAATATCTTTCCAATATTCACGTAATAACGTTCCTGTAGCAACGCATGGAGATAATACTTCTACCGAAACCGTCACATATATCTTGGGATTGACGGGATCATCTGTCAATATTTCGAGCATTTTCGAGTAGGATCCGAGATTCATTTTGTTTGAATTAATTTTTACGCTTACCGGCATTGATTCTCCAGGCGATATTGTCCCGTTAGCCGGTGTTATAGTCAACCATGGCTCTTCACCTTCAATTATCGATATATCTTTGATCCGAAAGGTCAATGGGATCAATCCTTTATCAGTGATATTCATGACATGTGTTGCGGTATCACCTATTACCAATGTTTCCTCAATAATCTTTGTGTCAATACTGAAAATTGAAGTATCCATTACTGTAAGATGTGATGGGATTATGATGGTTTCTTTTGCCGGATCATTATGATACAAATACAGGTCTTTTTTATATTCACCTTCAACGAGAGATGTGGCATCATATAAAACGTTAATATCCACGGTTTCGCCGGAAGGAATTTTACCTGACACCGGATTGATTGACATATATTCACCATAGTTATACATTCTGAAGTCGTCAATACTTATTTTTCCAACTGGATTATTCATGTTTGACTCAATAACAAAAGCTTCAGCAAGCGGTGAAAAGCCCAGCCCATGACAAATCTTCTCATCATTAATAAATACTGATATGGTGGTATCAGCCTTATTGACTACCATAGTAAGGTCAAAGTATCCATCAGGAAGTATAAAAGTTAAAATATCAAAATACCCTCCATCTCCCTTTCGCGTTATCATATACAATCTATTCTTTTGGTCTATTATAAGACTACCTATACTGACACTATCTGTGATTGATTGAGGTGATATTTGCCATGTATTTCCCTTTTCGATTACCTTCATTTTCATTTTAAAGGTCATAACATCTTCAGCCCCTCCACCAATAAAGACCGGAGACATAACCTTGCTATCTCCTAATCCGTCTCCTACTAAATGTCGTGATCCTGAATAAGGATCTATCAGGGATGTGTAAAAGTTGTTTCCATACCATCCATCTTGTCCGTTAATATCCCCGGGAGTAATCGACTCGAAATCAGTGTTATAAACATCACCGCCTGAACTAACATCCTGAGCAAAAGAAGTTGTTGCCTTGAACTCATATTTCAAATCAGCAACACCCAAATTTGATATATGTAATGCTACAGAAGTGGTATCGCCCATTTCCAGTACAACCGGTAATGAATCCGGTGAGACAACCACCACAGGAGGCTCAATCCCATTCCCATAGAGCGGTATCATCAGGGAAGGATGGTCCTTGTCATTACTGGCTATGGTCAGTGTACTGTTAATACTGCCTAGTTCTGAAGGAATAAAATGCACATCCTGGAGGTAGGTCTTAAACGGCTTGATCACGATCATCGAATCAACACGATCTGTAGTAAAGTTTTCTGAATCAATATAAAAATCATTAATTTCCAGGATTTCTGAACCTCTATTGGCAATCATCAATGTGACAGTAGCCGAATCTCCGATAAAAACATCCGAAAATGCCAATGAATCTGACCTCACGGATATTACAGGACTTCCGGTGCCAGTCACATTCAGCGTAACAGGGAGCGAAATCTCCGGGTTGGCAGGATCATTATTGATGAAATATATTTCATTGGTATAGGTTCCTTCATACAATTTTGTTGCATCGAGCGTAATATTCAGATCCACACTACCTCCGGGTTCCACTATGGCTGACTCCGGATCTGAAGAAACGAACGCATAACGGTCAATATCCCCGTCAAACATTTTCAGGTCATCCATTAAAAAACGGGTCCCCGGTGTTTCGCAATACGAAAGCAATACGAGCTGTTGTACATTAAGCGCAACGGCACCTGCTGTTATTACTTCTTCATCGTCCAGATACAATGTATAGGTCTGTTGTTCTTTATCTACTATCATTTTTACATCAACATATCCTTTAGGCAATGTTATTCCAGTGGACACATATTCTAAAGCATCAGCATCAAGACATTCTATGGATCTATCCCGATTAATTTTGATGTAGGTCACTACCGTGCCTTCGTAAGGAGCCTGAGGAACAATATACCATGATGTACCATTATCGGGAACACTTATCTTCGTTTGAAATGAAGATACATCCTCCATTCCCGGAGCATTCAAAGGAGAATATAACACAGTATAATATTCTCCGAACGATAGTTTAATAGCCTCACCTTTCAGATGTTGCTGTCCGCTTTCAGGCAGCTCATCGGATATGGTATACATTTCGTAATCACAACTCCAGCCTTGTTGTCCGCTGATATCGCCTAATGCAAAATCCTCAAAATCTGTTTCGTACTGCATAACATTCCAGTATAATTCGTAATTCGAATTGCGGGCATTCTTCCTCTCCGGCACAAAAGCACGAATACTGATATCGCCAACCATACCGGATGCAGGTATCTCCCTTTTCGGATAAGCATTATTTTCCGCCAAAACCCTGGCAGATGATGAAGGAGAAAATTCTGTCGATCCGAAGGCCAGATTGAACTCCAGGGGGCCTGTACCTTCGTTAAAGACGGTTACTGTCCTGGTTTCTGTATCTCCTGTTGTAAGATCAGATTCGATTGATGCAGGCCTGATTACGAATACCGGAGGATCAAGTGTAACAGATGATACCACATCGGACATTCCGGACAAATTCCCGAAAAAGTCCCTGGATTTTATGGCAACATAATAGGTCGTTGAAGGATCCAGTCCATCAATAACATATGTTTCTGTTTTACCGGCCCGAAAAGCTCTCACCGCATAAGCATCCTGGGTTGCTTTATCAAAATTTCCATCATCGATTTTACTGGTGCTATACCTGATATCATAGGTGCTGGCAGAACCATTTCCAGGATCTGAAGGCGCTGTCCACTGCAATGTCAGGCTGGACAATGTAGCTCCTGTAATTGTAAGATCTTCAATGTTTTCAGGTGCAGTGCTATCATTATCCTGTAAGGCATTGAAAGCATTAAGCCTACCTGAGCCAAGAAACCACAGTCCCGGCAACGGTTCAGTAGTGTTTACCAACATTTTCCTAACTCTATCCGGAGTGATATCTCCTTTATATTTTGATACAATTAAAGCTGCCACACCTGACACATGCGGGCATGCCATAGAGGTACCTGTAAGATAATCATAACTATTTCCCGGCATTGTGCTCAGAATATCCACCGCCGGAGCTGACAAATCCACCCATAGGCCACGGTTACTTCTTGTATATTCATCATCATTATGATCAGTGCCTCCAACGGCGATGACCGGGTCATAATATGCAGGATAATAGGGGTCGGATGATCTGTCATTTCCTGCTGCAAATATCACAATTCCCCCAAACATTGGTCCGACAGGATTCCCGTTCTCATCATAACCAGCTTCAGCAATAAAATAATCAATTGCATCCAGTACGGACTGTTCATATTCATTCGGGCTTGAGTACCCCCAACTATTCTGTGATATTACGGCGCCATTGTCAGCGGCATAAATATATGTTTCTGCAAAATTGCCCCCCATATTAAACGGTCCAAAAGCGGCTAATGACATAAGGCGTACACCATCTCCGGATCCTGTTCCTCCGGCTATACCTGAGATGCCTGTTCCATTATTGGAAGAAGCTGCAATGGTTCCTGCTACATGTGTTCCATGATCCTGAGGAGGAATTGCAGATGTATCTCCACCAAACCAATACCCATGAATATCATCAACATATCCATTATTATCATCATCTATCCCATTACCGGGTATCTCACCCCAGTTGGTCCACATATTTGCAGCCAAATCTTCATGAGTATAATCAATCCCCTGATCCGTTACTGCAACAATCACACTGGTATCACCAGTTTCAATCCCCCAGGCGTTTAAAATTTCAATATCAGCTTTAGAAGTACCCTCTGACTGGCCGGTGTTATCCAAATCCCACTGATTCGGGAAATCAAGGTCATCGGGATATTCTGTCAGAGTACCTGACAGACTCTTTTTTCCCAACACCGGCTCCACCATTTGTGCCCCGTTAACCGATTTATAAAATTCCATGGCTTTGGATACTTCTATTGATTTATCATAGGTAATTTCATACCATAGATGCAGTCCGTGTTTACGGTGCTTGGCTTCATATTTTCCTGCATGTCGAAAAACCCGTTTATAATTCAACATCCTGGTATTGCTGAATGCATTTACCAGGGAAGCATCCTTTAAAGACCCTATCGTTCTACTTCCATTTGCTCCTTCCAGAAGGGCTGCCTTTTCTGGCGTGAATTTAATCCGGATCACACCTTCTTGTACATTTTTAGGCATGTTTTGTGCATTCATATCTATGGGTAACATTACCATGAATGAAAACAATACAACAAAACACATTAGTTTAGGGATAAATCTATGCATGTTATGTGTAGTTAGTTATTATTTAGATCACTGTTAAGAAATGAAAAGACAACCTAAATATTAAAATTACCTTTTTGTATTTAAAACAAACAAACACCCTCTTTCCCTACCTTATTGTTAAAAAAATGTATTCTCTGAACGATTTTTTCATGAAACCCATATGGAAAGCTAAGTCAGCAATTGAGAAATTCCCCTCTTGCTATCTACTCAAACTCCAAACTCATTTGCCCTGTACTATAAAAAAGGTCACACCTTAGAAGATGCAACCTTTTTCTCTTTATTTTAAACCCGAAATCGTCAATAGAAATCGTTATTTCACCATAATCTTAATTCTGCTGTACTGTTGCGAATCTGACTGCATATTCAAAATATATAATCCTTTTTTCAACGACAGATCCTTAACGTCGAATGAAGCTAAATTAACTCCTTCTGATGCAGATCGCTGACCTAGGTTATATTTTCTTCCTGTTACATCAATCAGGCTGAAACGTACAACATCATCAACATCCGACACAAACCGGATATTCATATAATCCTTAACCGGGTTCGGGAACACCTTAAATTCAGAATCCGAAAGTCCATCCCTGGCTGCACGACTGTCGTACCTGGCAGATAAAGTGCCATAGTATAATACGCTATCCGGGATCAGGTCTGCCGACATACCAGGTACACCCCATTTAACTTCAAGAATATCCCCGCCGTAACGATCGAAATAGCTTACGCTAATCGGGTGGAACCCTTTTTCCAAGGTCACATATCCCGATTTTTCGGCTGTTCCGTGTAATCCGTCGTTATTTACTACCAGCAGGTCGTGCATAAATAACTGGCTGCCGTCATCCGAATTGGTAGCAAATGAATAGGTTCCTGTAACAGGCACTTCGATATAGCCCGAGAATACCATTCCGAATTCATCCGGCTGTTCCTTAGGTTCAAGAATGAAATTGTCTACAAGACCGGAAGATATCGGTTCCAGACCATTGAAATCCGGAAGACCACTCCATGAGCCTTCGTAGTAATCATACTGCAACCCTGAACCTTCAATTAAAGGATCAATCGCTGACAGCATATCTTCACTATAGTCGTTAAAGAGCAACTCTGTAGGTATTCCTTCCTTCTCTATTGAATCGGAAGACCAGCTTACCTTCAGCACCTGAGATCCGGTGCCTTCAAGATAACGTACCGTAACAGGATGATATCCTGCCGCAAGTGGAACATCCCTGTACTTCTCGATCGTTCCGTGCAATCCGTTGTTATCGATCAGAAGATCTTCGCCGATCAGCAATTGACTGCCGTCATCCGAACTGATATAGAAACGATATATGTCATCTTCAGGAACATCAATGTATCCGTAAAACTCAATCACAAAATGATCACCGACCTGACGCACCTCGTCAATATCAAATGAAGATACAATACCAGTACTTACCAGGGTATTGTCATCCATCACCTCCGGCAATGCTGATAAATTCGCTTCATAATATTTGTAACGCAATCCGGCCTGCAGACTGAGTGAGTCAACAGAGGCCCTGTACGTTACTTCTGCAGGGCTGAAATGAGTACTCTCAATCGGAATCTGTTGCTGACCATCAGGCATGATCCATCCTACCGAGACATGATCTCCTCCTCCTGCTTCTTTATGAAGTACTTCAACATAATAACTGTGTCCTTTCTGTAGATATACCGGTGCTGAGGTCTGTCCCGAATATTTGTTATAAACCCCTACAGGAGTATATCCGACTACTTCGGCAATCCTGACTTTTTCAGCAGGATCACCCATGCTGATATACAGTTCCGACTGGTCATCACTGGATATCTTGAATACATATTCTCCTGTCTGAGGTGCGCAAAGATATCCGGAGATACGTGCACCATAGTTGCTGCCCCAGTTCACAGGGCCCGCAAAGGCGCCTTCCAGCATCTCAAAACCATCCGGGAACGCATCAAGCGGAATGTCTTCCACCTTCGTGCCGCTTATGTTCATCCAATATTCACGTAGCAACGTTCCGGTGGCTACACACGGTGACAATACTTCTACCGAAACAGGTATGTCTACCTCCGGATTTGTCAAATCATTCGTCAATATCTCCAGCATTTCCGAGTAGGATCCCGGATCCATGTTGGTCGAATTGATTTTCACGCTTACAGCCATGGATTCACCGGCCAATACTGTTCCGGCTGCAGGTGTTATGGTCAGCCAGGGCTCTTCACCTTCTATGATCTCAATATCATCGATCTGAACGAACCAGTCCCAATCCTGATCGTTCGGATCATAATAATGCCATCGTATTCTGAACTCGGTGGCTCCAGTGATGTATTTAGACAGATCAAGTGTAATCAACTCCCCTGTCATGGCTTCTTCATCCCCGATATCTTCATTAAATGAAGCTATGTTCTGCCATTTGGTATTTATGTCTGTGCTGATATCAACATCCACAAAATCAAGGTTTGCATAATTCCGGTAGTTCATGGAGAACTGCAGAATCAATGATGGCTTGTTATTTGTCGCTATAGCAGGGCTTATCAGTTCGGTGTCAAAATCTCCGTATCCGGAGGCATCACTGCTTACCGTTGCCGAGAATCCTGTGCCACAATAGTTGGCCATTCCCCAATCTTCATTTGTTCCCCAAATGATGCCGGTCTGTTCGTTGTCAACAACCTGCCAGCCTGCCGGAGGGAATGAAGTCGAATCAAAGTCTTCACTGAAATGGATATCCCCTTCTACCAATTGATAAGCTCTGTCTGAATAAGAGACCACCTTTGATTGTTGTTTATCGAGATTGTATTTC
>JBNKDZ010000528.1:0-5418 GCA_050288525.1 Cyclobacteriaceae bacterium | reverse complement strand
GAAGACGTTGTTTTTGTAAATCCGAAAGGCAAACAGGTCAAAGATCTGCATATCAACAAAAAAGCCAAAGAGATCCTGGATGGTCAGGCAGACATTCAGCAGCTTGCCGTTGCCGGAGAAATGTATGTCAGTGGTGGTTACGAAAAAAAACGTACACGCTCATTTGATTTTACCAAAGCACTTACCGATAAAAATGAAAACATCCGGTTTGCTGTTTTTGATACGGTAAATGTAAACAACGAATCAGTCCAGAATAAAAGTCTGGAGGAAATAGTGGATCAGCTCGAAAAGATCTTTCCGGAAAGCGGTGAGGTGCATCTGGCTAAAAACGAACGAGTCACCAGCCGGAACAATATCGCTGAGCTATTCAAACAAAAAGTAGAAATAGAGCAACAGGAAGGGATTGTTGTCAAAACAGAGGGACAGATCTACAAGGTAAAGCCCAAATATACGTTTGATGCCGTCGTGATCGGGTTTGCTGACAGCGATGGTGAGCGTCAGGGGATGTTCAGGGATCTTCTTATTGCCATGATGCTTCCCGACAACAGTTACCAGATCCTCGGACATCTGCACCATGGATTTTCGGATGATGAACGAAAAGCCCTTCTGGAAGAGATGATCCTTGAGATTGTTCCTTCCGAATACATTGAAGTAGCCCGCAACAAGACGGCCTTTCATATGATCAAACCGACAAGGGTGATCGAATTTTCGTGTCTGGATGTGATCACCGAAGACAGCAATCAGGCTATTGCCAAAATGAACCTCCACTATACCGAAGAAGAAGGGTATACCCTCAACGGCAAGAAAAACAGTGTCAGCCTTACCATTCCCACCTTCGTACGTTTCCGTACTGACAAGGAACCCAACGCCCAGGATGTACGATTCGAACAGTTGAAAGAGGTGATCTCCTTCGATGAAGTGGATGTTGTGGATGAGAAAGACCTTGAACCTGGAGAGATCATACGACGGGAAGCTTACTACAAGGTGATGAAAGAAAATACCATGGTTCGCAAGTTTGTGATCATCAAAACAAATAAAGAAAATACCGGGAAGTTCCCTGCTTATGTAGTGTATACCTCCGACTTCAGTGCAGGTCGTGCAGAACCGTTGAAGCGGGATCTTAAACTTACCAACAGCGATTCGCAGGCCAATGAGTTGTTTGATAAAGCGCTTGAAAAGAATGTTACGAAAGGCTGGATCAAGGCGGAGTAAAATAATTCGGTTGGATTAATAAATTTGTTATTCAAACATTAACAAACCTTCCTGTGTATTTGCAGTTATCAATACTACAACACAACAACACCAATATACATGAAATACAAATTATTAGGTAACACTGGACTTAAGGTATCGGAACTATGCCTCGGTACCATGACCTTTGGCGGACGCGGCATGTGGACGGCCATCGGCACCCTTCCCCAGGATCAGGTAAATGCACTTATCAAACAATCCATTGACGGCGGTATTAATTTTATCGACACAGCCAACATCTACAGCGAAGGATTAAGTGAAGAGATGACAGGACAGGCCCTGAAAGACCTTGGCCTCAACAGATACGATCTGGTGATAGCTACCAAGGTACGCGGAACGATGGGACCCGGCCCGAATGATGCCGGACTTAGCAGGAAACACATTCTTTTCCAGGCCGAAGAAAGTCTCAGACGTCTCAAAACGGATTATATCGACCTGTATCAAATCCATGGTTTTGATCCCCTTACACCTCTGGAAGAAACGCTCGAAGCTCTTGATACGTTGGTTAAAAGCGGAAAGGTACGCTACATCGGATGCAGCAATCTGGCTGCCTGGCAGATCATGAAAGCTCTGGGGATCTCAGAACGTAGCCATCTAAGTAAATTTGTATCACTGCAGGCATATTATACCATCGCAGGCCGTGATCTGGAACGTGAGCTTGTGCCGCTTCTTCAGGATCAGAAGGTTGGGCTAATGGTCTGGAGTCCGCTGGCAGGAGGGTTGCTGAGTGGTAAATACAACCGAAATATGGATACAAAAGAAGGTCGCAGGGTGAATTTTGACTTTCCTCCCATAAACAAAGAGAAAGCGTTTGATATCATTGATGTAATGCAGGAAATTGCCAAATCAAAAGATGTTTCCGTGGCACAAATAGCTTTGGCATGGTTATTACACCAACCGGTAGTATCTTCGGTAATTGTCGGAGCCAACAAGCCTGCCCAACTAAGTGACAATCTGAGTTCGGTAAATGTAAGCCTTTCTGACAGTGAACTGGAAAAACTTGATGAGGTAAGCAAGCCGGATCCTGAATATCCCGGCTGGATGATCGAACGTCAGCGTATGGATCGTAAAATATAATGTATTTCAGTGTTTTCATAAAAAAGGACCATTCATCCTTAATAATCAAGGTATTTATGATACATTAGCATAGAAAACTAAGAAAAGTATCAATGGGAACGGGATATGAATCATTTTTCGACAGTACCTTATTTGAATTGATCATCCTTCCGTTATTGATATTTCTTTCACGGATCCTGGATGTATCGATCAATACCGTACGGGTCATTTACATGCTCAATGGCAAACGCTGGTTGTCGACAGCGCTGGGATTTTTTGAATCGTTGATATGGCTGATTGTTATCAGTCAGATCCTTCAGAATGTGACTCATGTGATCACCTATGTTGCCTATGCCGGCGGATTTGCGGCTGGTATTTATGTGGGGATGCTCATAGAGGAAAAACTGGCCATTGGCAATGTCATAATCCGGATTATCACCCAGAAAGATGCTGAAAAGCTCATCGAAAACCTTCGCAATGCCAACTTCAGGATGACCGTTGTGGAGGCAGAGGGGAACAAGGGGCCTGTCAATATTATCTTTCTGATTGTGAAGCGGCAATTGTTGAAAAAAGTAACATCTATTGTTGAAACGACCAACCCAATGGCTATATTTACGGTAGAGGGAGTGAAAAGTGTAACTGAAGTGACCGAAATCCTTCCTGTTGCCAAGACAAGCGGTATGTCTTTTTTCAGGGGTATTTTGAGGAAATAATTATTTTTTATGAAAGCCCGTTTCAGGATTCTTATAATTTTATTTTTTACAGGTTTGCTATATCTGATTTATATCCAATTCAAGAGTCTCATTGTACTTCCGGTCGGGTGTATTTTTTTATGTAGTATTCAGATAATTGATCATAGCATCTATATACAAAAGATCCGGAACGGACAATTTTTAATGATTGGATTAGTTCAGGGATGGAAGTGGTATAGATGGTTTTGGATAGTTGCCGCAATTGCATTATTTATTTTTGATTTCAATTATAGTAAATCAGATACGTTGTATTGGGGATTAGGCATTAGTTCATATTCAGGCATATTACTTATTGTGTCTGCTTTTATCATAAGAGAAAATTTTCTGATCCTTTTTAAAGAAACTGATCTGGATTATGCAGATTATTTCAATAAAATTAATTTAAAGTATACCGATATTGATCGTCTTGAACTGGACAAACTGGAATTGTTTATTCACACAACCAAAAAGAAAAAAATAGAATTTGATATTCCTGAAAAGGAGAGAGAAAAACTTGTACGGTTTCTTCAGCCTGTGTTTGGGGATAAATTTGTTATGAACAATTAACAGGCTTCAAAGAATACTATTTCAAAACAATGGCACTACCTGTGATATTCTGTCCGGAATTAATTCATTAATAGCTTCCTGTTGTTCTTGTGACAAATTCTCGTATTCCGAATCAAAATATTCAAGGGACTTTTTGTTCCGGACAATAGTATATGCCTCTTGTAGTTTTTCCTGAACCCAAACATAGGTTGCATAACTGGTTTCCCGTTCACCTTGTAACGAAATAACGAGTTTTGAGACATGACAATCACCTATCAGATCGATATGCCTTGGTTCCATTTCAGGCATTGAAGGATCTTTGCCATCGCTTAAAATGTATTTCGTGACAATATACGGCAGATCCTGAATTGCAACCTGCTCCCCATTCAGCGTCACCGAATCTTCCTTTGTTGAAACATTCACTACCAACAGGTTTCTTTTATCAACATTTACACCTTCTGATTCCTGAAAGCTTCTCCTTTTTTTAATTATGTTTGTTTCTGCTAAGAACAATAGTGCCGTCATTTTATAATAACTATGATCAAAATCTTCCGGTGTCAAAATACTGGTAATAATGGAAGCAATACTACTAACAGATTCAATATTGCGGATCGAATCAAGTACTGATCTTAGCTTATAAATCTTTGACTGCATATATTTCGGGTCATTAATCAGCTCTTCATCAGAATATTCACTACGAGAAAAGATATTACACTGCTCCATATTGCCGGTTTATATCCCTTCACAAATAAAATACATAATAATTAGGTGTGAAATAGCTTCAATTACTTGAAATTATTTTTTTTTCGTCCAATTTTGTCATTTGTAGTAAAACAGACTTATGATAACGATAAAACAATTCGTATTTAATCCGTTTATGGAAAACACCTTTGTGTTGTATGATGAAACCAAAGAATGCATCATTATTGATCCGGGGTGCTACGAAAAGGAGGAAGAAGAGCAACTGAAGAATTTTATTCTTGAAAACGAGCTTACAGTAAAAAAGCTCCTCAACACCCATTGTCATATTGATCATGTGTTGGGAAATGATTTTATTAAGAAAGCGTTTGATGTTCCCTTAACCATTCACCCGAAAGATGTCCCTACTCTGAAATCAAATGAGATCGTTGCTCCCATCTATGGTTTTGGAAATTATAAACCCTCAACAGCAGATGAATTTGTTGAAGATGGTGAAACGATCCTGTTCGGGAATTCATCACTGGAAGTGGTATTTGTTCCCGGTCATTCGCCTGGTCATATTGCTTTGTTTGATGCCGATCAGAAAACCTGTATTGGAGGGGACGTACTTTTTAAAGGGAGCATAGGTCGCACCGATTTGCCGGGAGGTGATTATGACATTCTGCTGAAAAGCATAAAAGACCGTCTTTTTACACTAGGTGATAAGGTAATTGTGTATCCCGGTCATGGATCCTCCACAACAATACAGGATGAAAAGGAATCGAATCCTTTTTGTGGCAATCATGTTCAAAACTGATTATACAGATTATGAAAAAGCATGTCCCGAATTTTTTGACTATATGCAATCTTAGTTGTGGCTGTATGGGGGTAGTTTTTGCCTTTAACAATGATCTTCCAATAGCTGCAGGCATGATGTGGGCAGGGGCAGTCTTTGATTTTTTTGATGGTTTTGCAGCACGTTTGCTTAAAACGTTTTCTCCACTCGGCAAAGAACTTGATTCATTGGCGGATATGATCACATTTTGTTTCCTGCCTTCTGTTATACTCTTTGTTATGACCGGTAAGGTTACAGATTCAGCATTCCTGCCGTATCTCGCTTTTATCGTAGCGATATTCGGGGCACTGAGGCTGGCGA
>JBNKDZ010000527.1:0-6246 GCA_050288525.1 Cyclobacteriaceae bacterium | reverse complement strand
GCTGTAATTTTATAAAAATCGCCGGTTTCGAAAGATTCTATCTCCCTTTCACGTTCCACAACCAAACGAACGGCAACTGATTGAACCCTTCCCGCAGACAGGCCTGACTTGATCTTTTTCCATAATACCGGAGAGATTTCAAAACCAACAAGTCTGTCAAGTACCCTTCTGGCTTGTTGTGCATTTACAAGATCGAGGTCGATTCCCCTCGGACTTTTAATGGCATTAAGTATGGCATTTTTAGTTATTTCCCTGAATACGATTCTCCGGATGTTGTCATCATTCAGTTTTAAAGCCTCTTTCAGATGCCAGGATATAGCTTCTCCTTCGCGGTCATCATCACTTGCCAGGTAGATCAGTTCTGATTCTTTGGAAAGGCTTTTTAATGTTTTTATTACTTCTTTCTTGTCTTTCGGAATTTCATAGGTAGGGGCAAATCCGTTTTCTATATCGATGGCTTTGTCATCTTTCGGGAGATCCCGTACATGTCCGTAACTAGATACCACTTTATATTCTGCACCAAGATACCCTTCAATTGTTTTGGCTTTCGCCGGTGACTCAACTATAACTAAATTTTTTGCCATTAATTACTACTTTTTTTAAAAGCTCCAAATATCTGTATTTTTTTATTAAAATCGTAAAACATTCAGAATTATGGGAACAGATTAATTTATTCTTTGTTTGAATTGTATGTTATAAATCCGTTAATATGATTTGCAGATCCTGTTTGATTTGATGTTTTATTGAATTTACTTTATTTTATTGTTACAATATAACATAAATATGACTTTTTGTTGTTTATTTATGGCTGATTTATTCGTTGGATAGTAGCGAAAGCGTTGTGTTAAAAATAGTCATATCTTTTTTTGAAGAAAAATATTCGTATAAATGAAATAATCATGACATCTAAGAAAATGTTTTTGATACGACATGCACATGCATCCATTACTTCAGGAAAAAGGGATTTTGAACGGGTATTATCGGATGCGGGAAGGTTTGACGCCGGAAAAACAGGAGATTATTTGAAGAAGAAGGATCTTGTGCCGGATGCTTTTCTTTCCAGTACAGCCACCAGGGCAAGACAAACTTCAGAAATTATTGCTAAAAAGATACTTTATCCGATATCGGATATTCAAGTATTTGAGGATCTTTATGAATCATCTGTTAGGTCAATGATTGGATTGGTGAATTCATTTGACCAAAGCTGGACAAATGTTGTTGTCGTTGGGCATAATCCCGTACTGTCTGATTTTATTGATTACGCTTGTGGAAATACCGGTCACAATATGGAAACCGGATCTGTGGCAGAGCTTAATGTATTCGTAGAAAACTGGAGTGAATTTTCGGGTTCGGTTTCTGAATTGGTAGATTATTGGATGCCTGTGAACATGTTGTGAGATTTCTGATGTGCATGTTGAAATTAGATATAGAGAAATAGTTGTTATTGAAGGTGTGTCATTTTTGATTAATAAAACATTTAGTACATCTGATATTGAATAGGTTACGGATAATGTAATCCCAAATCATCAGAAGGCATTGTCACGAAATATCTGATTTTTCGTATAACCACATAATTTTGACTCAGTAGCAATTTGCTGGATTGTTGAAAATCAATAAACAACTAAGTGTAATATATTCAGTGTGTTAGGTCTTTAAGTAAAATTCTTTTATTGCTTCAGGGATTTAAACTTGAAAGATTTTTTTAAATAACAGTAGCATAATAAATCAACGGATATTTCACCCGATTCTGTTTGTTGTCTTTTTTAAAAAATAGAGGTAACGTGTTGCTTTTGAGTATTTTGTGCATTATAATTTAAATATTTTAGTTTTTTTCTTACATTATTAATTAATATTTCATTTTAAAATTCTTCAAATTCTAAAAATGTGTTAACATTGCACCTGAATACAGACCAATTACATGAAATATACAATCGCAGGATTTATTTTACTACAACTCGCTGTATGGTCCTTCCACTTTACAAATGATATTGACGCTTCATTAAATGTTAATGTGGAAAATATTACAGATACCTGGGAAGTGATTAAAGTTGTTGATAACGACCAGAAAAATGTGGTTCTGCATTTTCCGACATTTAACATGTTGCAATTAAATTCTGATAATTCCTTTGTACGGCTGAATATTAACGGAGAAACGGAAAAAGGAGAATGGAAATTAAATAAATCCAAAACCCATTTATTAATGAAAGCTTCGGGCGTGACTGAAGTTTATGAGATCATAAAGTCTCCGGATGTGAATTCAAATAT
The DNA here is from genome assembly GCA_050288525.1 of Cyclobacteriaceae bacterium. Lineage (GTDB taxonomy): Bacteria > Bacteroidota > Bacteroidia > Cytophagales > Cyclobacteriaceae > JBNKDZ01. The sequence continues at coordinate 3,981 of JBNKDZ010000527.1, read as the reverse complement.
TTTTATAATTAAAGAAAGTATAAACTCTGATAAGCAACGCGAACCCGTCGAGTATAAACTTACCAGATTTGTAAATTCATGATCCGGATTATTTCCGCATTTTTTTGTAAACATTGATCAGGTTGTTTGTTGACCCGTCATGTGAATTGGTCTCTTCCTCACTTTCCAATTCCGGTAAGATATTATTTGCCAGTTGTTTCCCGAGTTCGACACCCCATTGATCGAAGCTAAAGATATTCCAGATGACCCCCTGTACAAAAATTTTGTGTTCGTACATGGCGATCAGACTCCCCAGAATTTCAGGGGTAATTTTTTTTGCCAGGATGGAATTGGTAGGTCTGTTTCCCTTAAATATTTTAAAGGGGGTCAGCTTTTTAATTTCTCCTTCATTTTTTCCGGTAGCTTTTAGTTCTGAAATTACCTGATCAGAATCTTTTCCTTTCATAAGTGCTTCTGTTTGGGCGAAAAAGTTTGCAAGAAGTTTCTTGTGATGGTCACCAGCAGGATTATGACTGATAGCAGGAGCGATGAAATCACATGGGATCATCTTTGTGCCCTGATGAATAAGCTGATAGAATGCATGTTGACCGTTTGTGCCCGGTTCACCCCAGATGATGGGGCCTGTCTGATACGGAACATTTTCTCCGGATCTGTCTGTGTATTTGCCGTTACTTTCCATATTCCCCTGTTGGAAATAGGCAGCAAAGCGATGTAAATACTGATCATACGGAAGGATGGCTTCTGTTTCAGCCTGAAAGAAATTATTATACCATATTCCGATCAATGCCAGAATGACCGGTATGTTTGATGCATAAGGGGTGTTACGGAAATGCTGATCCATTTCATACGCCCCTTTAAGCAAGGCTTCAAAGTTTTCATAACCTATCGTGCAGGCAATGGACAGCCCGATAGCCGACCACAAGGAGTATCTTCCTCCGACCCAGTTCCAGAATTCAAACATATTGTCCGGATCGATCCCAAAAGACACCACGGCTTCTTTGTTCGTCGATAGGGCGGCAAAATGATATTTCACATAGTCTTCGGACTGAGCACTCTTGAGAAACCATTCCCGTGCAGTGAAGGCATTTGTCATGGTTTCCTGTGTGGTGAAGGTTTTTGAGGCAATCAGGAAAAGTGTTGTTTCCGGATCTACCTTTTTTAAGGTTTCAATGATGTGTGTTCCATCGACATTCGAAACGAAATGAGTATTAATATGTTCCTTTTTATATGGCCTCAGGGCTTCCGTGACCATCAGCGGGCCAAGGTCTGATCCGCCTATGCCGATGTTAACAATGTCACGTATGGGCTTGCCGGTAAATCCCTTCCAGGTTCCGTCGATGATCTTACCTGAGAAAGCCTTCATTTGTTCCAGTACCCTGGTGACATCCGGCATCACATCTTTCCCGTCAACATAAACAGGTTCGTCTGACTGATTCCTGAGCGCTGTATGCAATACTGCCCTTCCTTCTGTCTGATTGATCTTTTCACCGTTAAACATAGCGTCAACAGCTTCTTTTACCTTGCATTCTTCCGCAAGGCCGATGAGCGCATTCAGGATATCTTCATTCAGGATATTCTTCGAATAATCTATCAGTAATTCTTCATTGAAATAGCATGAGAATTTCGAAAAACGGTCGGCATCCTGATCGAATAGCTCAGTAATGGAAATGTTTTTTGCGATGTTATAAAGAGAGGTAAGCTTCTGCCAGCTTTTTGTATTCGTTGGGTTAATAGGGTTCAGCATTCTGTGTCCTGTTTATGAAATTACATCTTTTTTAGTGGATGCAAAAATAAAGAAATTATACTTAGCCGAAAGATTATTTTATAAATATTGACGAAAGAATTAAGGTTTAATCCAGTTCTTTTAAATCAACCGGAACGACGCTGCTGACACCCTGCTCAATCATGGTGATGCCGTAAATGATATCTGTGCTTGCCATGGTACGTTTGTTGTGGGTAACGATGATAAACTGGGATTCTTCAGAGAATTTCCGGATGATGTTGTTGAATTTATCAATATTGGCATCGTCCAGAGGGGCATCTACTTCATCAAATATACAGAAAGGGGCAGGTTTGAGGAGGTAAATGGAAAATAACAGGGAGGTGGCCGTAAGTGTTTTTTCTCCTCCGGACAGCTGACTTATGGATAAGGGTTTTTTCCCCTTGGGCTTGGCTATGATCTCGATGGGAGATTCAAGCGGATTATCAGGCTGCATCAGTTTGAGATCACACTGGTCTTCTTCGGTGAATAAAGACCTGAATACGCGAATAAAGTTTTCCTTTATTTTATTAAAAGCATTCAGGAAGGTTTCTTTAGCTACCAGGTCAATTTCATCAATGGTGGTCAGCAAGGATTCTTTTGCTTTAATCAGATCGGATTTCTGCTCGGTAATAAAATCATGACGTTCCTTGATCTCATCATATGCCTCCATCGCCATCGGATTTACAGGGCCGATCTTATCGAGCCGGTCTTTCAGTTCAGCAACTTTCTCTCTGAGCTCTGTTTCAGGCATATTGCTGATCTCTTCATTGGAATCTTCTTCGCTAAGGTTTTCTATATCAACTTCAAACTCAACAGATAAGCGCTCTTTAACTGAGCTGATCTCCAGCTTCAATTCATTGGATTTGTTGTTGAGTTCGATAAGCAGCGAATCGATATTTTCCTTTTGATGCTGAAGGTCACGCAGCTGTTTTTCAAGATGATCTATATGTCCGCGGGCTTCGTAATAGTCTTTTTCTGCTTCATTAACGCCTGTCTCGATGCTCTCCTTTTCCTTATACATTTTTACGAGTTCATCTTCCTGGATCTCATTGCTCTCAAGCAGTTTGGCGATTTCTTCTTCGTTCTTCTTTAGCTCCAGAGTGTTTTTCTCAATGCGTTCGCCGGCACTGGTGTACGAACTTTCCTTAAACGAGATCTCCTGAGTCAGGCTGTTGATTTTATTCTGCTGTTGATGGAACAGTATGTTTTCGTCATTGAAGGTTTTAGACTTCAGCTCAAGCATTTCTTTTTGCTTGATCAACTCTTCATTAAGTGATTGTAATTTTAAGGCATGTTCTTCCAGTTCGGCCTGGATGCGGTCAGAGTCCGGACGAAGTTTGGAGATATCTTCACTTAACTGTTGGCTCTTCTCGATGATATCTTCTCTGCGAAGGGAGTTGCTGCTCAACAAACCGGCCACCTGTTCCTGCTTGGTTTTAAAAGTCACAAGCTCCTGGGTGATCAGGTTTATTTCTTCATTGATTTTTTCAATTGCAACTTTTTTGGTCTTTGATTTTAAGGTCTCAAGCTCATGTTGCTTTTGTTTCAGGTTGTTGCTGATCTCATCAAGCCGGTTCTGGTATTCTTTTATGGATGCCTGAAGTTTTTCCAGATTTTTGGCTCGTCCGATACGTTTGCCCTCAAAAAGCCCGACGGATCCTCCTGAAATGCTGAACTTCCGTTTGGTGATCTTACCGTTTTGAGTAATGAAAATATTATTGTCATCTAATGGGATCTTGTCTTCTGGACCAGTGACAATATAAACGCCGTCCAGAATGTGCGCAACCAGATTTTTATATTTCGATTCGTATTCAACGATCTCGGTTGCCGGAATGGCACTATCAAAGATCCTGGGATCTTTTGAGTGATAGTTCTCAAATTTATTCAAAAGGAAAAAATGTGCTTTCCCTTTAGCAGCATCATTCAAAAGATTAATAGCCCTGAAAGCTTCCGACTCGTTTTCAACGATATAATAGTTCATGTAAGGCTCCAGATAGTTCTCTATCGTAACCCTGAATTTTGCATCACAACTTATGATATCTGAAAGGAGAGGAGCTTTTTTGTTCCATTCAGCTTTCTTTTTAAGGAATTTAATGGCTTCCGGAAAGCCTTCAAGGTTGTCGACAAGCGACTTGGTGAGGTTGTACTCATTTTGGGTAGCATCAAGCTTCCTGCTGATCTGCTGGTTCTCTTCACGGATAACTTCAATGGTCTTTTCG
>JBNKDZ010000526.1:0-3413 GCA_050288525.1 Cyclobacteriaceae bacterium | reverse complement strand
CCGGCCGAACTTTCAGTACGCTTTCCAGATTCACCTTAATGGCAGATGCTACAATTGCCTTGTTATCCTTTTTTGCCAATTCACAATAGCTTGTACACCCCACCAGCATATCTTCTGCCTGCAGAGCATAAACATTCTTTGTGAGTGAAGGAGCAAGTGAAACAACCCTCTTTGTTGCCTGCCCTGATACCGTTCCTGTGAAGATAATCAAAGCGAAAAGAGGTAAAAGAAAATCTCGTGAGTAGCTTATCATCAAAATCTTAACTATTATCATGAAACAATACCTGACATTTCTTCTACCTTTGTTCCTGTTTACAATTTAATAAAACAATGGCATCAGGCACAACCTGTTTAATGCTATGTGTTTCCCGAAACTTCCAAGATTTTTCAATACAAATCCCCGAATCTTTTTTCCCGAAGTTCGAATCTTAGCATATATTCTGGCAGGTCTTCTGGCTTGTCCGGTTTTCTGTGGCCTTCCCGTTCCGATAACTATCGAAACAGTGGCAAAGGATATGCAGAAACCATGCTGGACTTACAGCTGCGGGTACAGCTCCGGAATTATCAATTCAACTGATGCACCGGATTCCCATATTAAGGTATTTCCTGTCCGGAAATATTCCACCAAAACGATGCAAAAGTAATCAAATAAATTGAATACCTGCTTATGAAGGTTCTATTGTTTTTTATTACATGCCTGAACCACGCCAGCGACACAATTTATTCGCCAAGGATTTCCAGTAATTTCAGCGCATATCGTTTTCCCAGCTCTCTGTACCCTTGTGCTGTAAAATGAAGATGATCAAAAGCTGTCTCACAGCCCTGAGAAGATACGGTATATGCGTTGGGTATGGTTTCTGGAAGTGTAGCAATGATTGTGTTCATGCTGGCACATTTCCCACCCTGATCTTCATGAACAACTTCTCCAGCCAGCAATGGAACTGAATCAGGCTCTAATCCCAGGTCATTCAACAGATTGTCATAGACACCTTTTACTTTTTTGGGCCATTCCTCATCTCCGGTATTCGATTCACCCTGGTGCAGTAAAATTCCTTTGATCACGCCATCTTTTTGTGCCAGCTTCGCCATTTCGACCAGCCTTCCATATGGATTTCCATCATATTCTTTTACCATATTTTGCAGCCAGTCGGGCGACGTTGAAACATACGACTCGTAGTTTTCCTTATCAAAGAGTTCGATCTTGCAGCCTCCTACAGCTACATTGATCACACCTATTTTTACATTCTCCGGAAGATTTTCAATCAGCGTCCTTCCAAAATAATCTGCAGGCGTCAGGCCTGTCCGGCATCTGCACAAAGGAGGTTTCGCCGGATACCATTGTCCTTTAACCCTTCCCAGATCAGGACAATCGACCGCTTGCATAACCATAAACCTTTCACCTACCGTCGTATCCTGAGGTTCATAACGTGCATTCCCCTCCATGTTTGACTGGCCTAAACACAGAAAAATGTAAAAATCAGGATCCTGGGCATTTGTGGTTGTATTCATCATAAAAAAACCAGCAATAAGTAAAACTATTAAATTCAATTTCATATTATTCTTTTTTAAAAACTCTGATCTATTATCTATTTATAAAAAACTTCTCAATGGCATCCTTTACTGTATGATCTGACAGGGTATAATTCATATAAATATGCTGAGTAAGACCAACCAAGGTCCAGATACTCATATTGTGAACAGCCAGCGTATAATACTTATCTGCTGATATACTGCTTTCAACCGGCACCGGAAAGATTCGTCGCCTGCCGTTTTCAAGTTTTGATTGTGCTTCAATCAGTTCAGATCCTTTCAGTTTTATTATTCCGATGGGTTCGTAGAAAAATATATTTGCCAAATCCCCGACACGTGTCACCCCTGGTATGACAGGATAATCATCCGGATTTTGGGTATTGTAGTAATCTATGAAAGAGAAATCAGCGGCTGTTTCTATGATAATGGCTTTATTGATCCGGTCATAAAAATCCAGATCCGTACGTACGGATTCCGGGATAACGGCTGCATCTTTTTCCCTGGGGATCCAATTCCAGTTGCTATCAAAGTTTTTCACGGCAAGGCATGCGGCTCTGTCAACCCTTGAGACCATACAATCGGACCCGGGAGAATAATTCGACAAAACGGGGTAAGAATACGCCATCTGTTGTGGTACAGGAGAATTAACCCGGTATACCTCCTTATCGTTTGAAGCGACCCAGAAGATCAGTCTGTCCGGTGCTATCGGATTATAGTAAACAAGTCCCACACCATTTTTCTCTGCCTTGTACGTCTCTCCGTCTGAAAATTTAATCTCTGTATCTGTTATTGTAACAGGCAGTTTGTCGGCGATGGATGCCACCAGTTTATTCTGATCAGCCGTGCCGATAAGCACAAGGTGACATTTTTGGATATCTTTTTCATTTACTTCAACATCTGCCTTAATATTCAGGCGTCCGTAGAGATTATAGTTATGAGGTATGCTGTCTGCACCATAGTCTCCATTCGAACTTTGCCAAATAGCCTGGCTGTTCATACTTGCCACCTTTGCTGCCTCTTTCATAGCCTCATTTTCCTGCTTTGATCCGGTTGTTCCGTAAACGATCAGAAGTGGTTCGCCGTTATAGAGCAAATTCGGACCTCCGGGTGTATGTCTTCGAATTTCAGAAGGCGTTTTCTGATCTGATATGGTCCATTCTCCTTCCTTTTTCTGAAGAAACACATTATCAGGCACCGGATTATTTAAAGAAATCAATGGACTGCCATTGACTGAAACTAAAAGAGGTACTGAAGGATCAATCGGGGATTCATTCACCCTGATTTTTAATTGGTTAATATTTTCAAGTTTGACGTAAACCATATTCTCATTCACAACAAGCTGAAAATCTGCAGATTCCGGCTTATCACCCCATTCTTCAATTTCAGCCCACCACGACCGCATAGCGTTTCCGTCGAATGCCGAATAGCAGATGTGCCGGATATCCTTTGATTTTGGTCGTTTTTGTTGTCTGAACCAGGCGTATGCTCTTTCATTTCCTTCTTTATAATCCCATGCTGCATGACCCAGTCCGGTGGTAATATCAAGTATTGCCTGACCTCCGCAATTCATAAGTCTTTTCATAGGTCCGAGGTCGTGTTGTATAGGTACGGTCAAGTCGTCATCGCTATGTGTGGAATAGACCGGGAGTGTAAGCATGTTTTCAATGGGTTTATCACTGGCGAATCCACAGGTAGGCCGTGCGGAGGCAAACCAGTGCGGATACCTGCATCCCATGACAAATGTACCATTCCCTCCCATACTCACTCCGCGAATATGGATCCTGTCGGGGTCTACTTTCCAGTTTTCCTGCACATAATTGATTACATGTACCACATCAGCTCCTGAAAGGCCGGTATAACCACCTCCCCTGCTACGCCCCAGA
>JBNKDZ010000525.1:0-2031 GCA_050288525.1 Cyclobacteriaceae bacterium | reverse complement strand
TTTAGCAATCATTGTTGTTCCGTTTGCTACCAACGCGCAAGGGGTAGGTCTGGGATTAAAAGCAGGTGCCAACTTTGCTAACCAATCGATAACAGATGCAAGCCCGAGCTCAATAACCAGCTTCCATGGAGGGGCCTATCTCAACCTGAATTTTTCAGAAAGTTTTGGTATTACACCTGAATTATTGTTCTCATCTCAGGGAAGTAAAGAAGACGGTTTTAAGGTTAAAACTGATTATGTTTCTATACCATTAATGCTCCGATACAAACCTGTATCTTTAATAAGTTTGCAAGCAGGGCCTGTATTCAGTCTTCTTACCACCGCAAAATGGGAAGGTGTAGACATAAAAGACCAGCTTAAAAATAACGACTTTGGCCTTGCCTTAGGTGCCGGTTTGCATCTTCCTATGGGATTCAACGGAGGTTTACGTTATGTGATTGGCTTTGCAAATATCTCCGATGTAGCTGATCAGGAAGTTAAAAATAAAACGTTCCAGATTTATGTAGGCTGGACTTTATTCGGAGCGAACTAACGAAATACTATCAAACAATTAATATTCTTAAACAGGACTTTGAAAATCACATAGTCCTGTTTTTTTTTGCCTGCCAAATTTTCAGGGTTACAGTATAAAGATCACATCTTCCAATTCTCCATATAAGACCTTACCGTGGGGCCGGACCGGTATTTCTATTATCTTCTCTCCGAAGCGCTATACAATCACACATCCCGCTTTGAACTTTTCTTATAGTGCTTGATCATCTTGCCAAATTCCTTATCCCTTTTTCTTTTTTCCAACTGCGTAGATTCGAAATAGTCTTTTTCACGTTCCATTTTTAAATAGTTCTCATATGAAGCAGGATCAATCTCTCCGCTTATCAGTGCTCCTTGTACTGCACAACCATCTTCCTGTGTATGGGTGCAGTCACGATATTTACATCTTTTTGAATAATCAATTATCAATTGATATGTAATTTCCAGGCCTTCGTCCACATCTGTTATTCCAACTTCTCTCATTCCCGGATTATCAATGATCATCCCTCCGCTTTCCAGCACCACCAGCTCTCTGTGACTGGTGATATGTCGTCCTTTACTTGTACTATCACTGATAGAACCGGTTTTCATATGTCCGGTTTCCAACAGGTTGTTCATCAAGGAAGATTTCCCGACACCTGACGATCCCAGCAGACAATAGGTTTTTCCTTTTTGGATATATGAACTAAGCAGGTCATAACCCTCTCTGGTCTCATTGCTGATAAATAGCGGAGTACTGATTTTCCTCTCCGAGATTTTCACCTTTATTTCCTGAAGGAAGGCATCAGATGCGAGATCCGTTTTGGTCAATAAAAGAATCGGTTCAACACCTGAAGCATGGCAAATGGTAAGATATCGCTCTATCCTGTTAATATTAAAATCCCGATCTGCAGCCTGAACTACAAAGGCATAGTCAACATTCGTAGCAATAATCTGCTTTTCACCATATTTACCGACAGCCTTCCGTTCTATGATCGATTTCCGTGGCAGGACTATATGTATAAGCGCTTTATCATCGTCATATTCAGTTATGGATACCCAGTCACCCACAGCCGGAAAATCTAACAGGTCACTGGCGGAGAACCTCAGGCTTCCGATCACTTCAGATTCCAGTTCGCAATCTGTTGTACGTACGATATACCGCTCTTTGTGCTCAGAGATAACTCTTCCAATACCAAAGGATTCCAGGTTATGTGCTTTTCGATATGTAGTAAGATCCGGATGATATCCCAGATCTTCGAGTGTAATGGTCATTTTATCAAATATTCAGTCAGATCCAAAAAATCATACGTGATCTGTGCTGAATAGTTCCATATTTTTGATTTTCAGATTTTAATCCCCACAAGAAAAGGATAATAGTGAACATGTTCGATATTATTGAATATATAGGAACACTGGCAAAACAAGGCCAATCCTTTTATCGGTATCTCTAGACCTACTCCAGCTTCGATGTACAGTTTTATTTCATTTTCTTCAGCATTTTGAATACACGATCCTCCT
>JBNKDZ010000524.1:0-1917 GCA_050288525.1 Cyclobacteriaceae bacterium | reverse complement strand
TATTTTGCCAGGGCAACCTTATTGGTATTGGTAGCACGTAATGCCTGTACTGTGATCCGGTTGGCCGGGCCCATCAGCGAACCACAGACAAAGCCATGTGGGATGTCATACATGCCTCCTACAGAAGATGCAAAACCATGCACAACACCCAATCCTGCGTTGGCGAGTGTAATTCCTGAAATAAAGGCGGCATACGACATGTTTTCTCTGGCTTTCAGGTCATTACCATCTTTTACTACAGCAGGCAATGCCTCATGGATTACACGAAGTGCATCAATGGCAAGGGCATCTGTCATTTTGCTGGCTTTGGTTGAGAGATAGGATTCCAAAAGCTGTGTAAAAGCATCCATCCCACTCTGAATTGTTATCGGTTTCGGACATTGAAGTGTAAGCTCTGGATCAATCAGAGCAATATTTGGCACATAGTTATCATGTCGAAGCGATTTTTTAAATCCGTTGTCCCCTACTTCAGAGATAACAGCATTTTTGGTTGCTTCAGATCCGGTACCGGATGTAGTAGGAACCGCGATAAAAGGTACTTTTTTCCCTGAGGGTGTCCTTGAACCTATTCCTTCGAGATACATTTTTATGTCTCCGTCCTGTTTGAGCATGGCGGAAATAGCTTTTCCTGCATCAATGACACTTCCTCCTCCTATAGCCACCACAACATCAATATCATATGCCAGATATCCTTCCACGCATGTGTCAATCATCTCAGGGGTCGGCTCTCTTTCAATCATATAATGTTTCCAGGAGATCCGGGCATCCTCAAACTGCAACAGAAGTTGCCCCCAGTGATCGGATTCGACAAATGAATTCTTGCCTGTCACGATCAGCACAGAAGAACCATAACTTTCCAGAAGCCGGGTGAGTAATTTTATCTTTCCTGATCCGAATATAACCCTGGGAGTAGAAGCGAATGTAAACATTTAAGACTGAATTTTGATTAAAACACAATCTCTTGAAAACTATCCATAAAAAAAAGAATTTAATGTTTGGTTTTGTGCCAGGTCTATATAAACGGAATATAGAGAAATGTGAATGGTTGTAACCAAAAAGAAGGCGAACAAAAAAACGATAACACTATCCATAATACTTTACAACTCATCTCCGGATCTTAAATGAAAATCAGGATTTGTAAACCGGGCAATAAGTCCAAATTATTGCGAATTACACAACATTACCTATAAGTACGAAACGTATCCTATATTGCCAGTATGGCGTGTTTCTCACCCATTCTTGGCTTGTCCATATAATCCGCTACGGTGTCCCTCCATTTTTTATAATGAGAAGTCTCTTTATGAGCCGCTGCTGCATCATCTGATTCGTATGCTTCATACAACACAAATTTACATGGATCATCAAGACTTTGTACCAGGTCAAACCTGAGATTTCCCTGTTCTTTAACGGACTGAGCCTGATTTTCTTTTGAGGCATGGATAAACGCTTCAACATGAGCTTCTTTTACCCATATATGGACGAATGTAACAATCATGATTACGTGTATTTGGTAGTACGTAACTGTAATCTAGTGTATCGCTTTTAAAAAATCAATTTTTGATTGGATTTGACCTCTTTGTTCCAGAAAGTATTCCATTTCTTTTGCAGCACGTTCCTGAATTTTATCATTGCACAGATTTCCGATGCTTCCTTCATGTGTATGATGCAGGTTTTCAGGAATGGTATAGGTTCCTTCGGAAATTCTTCGTCCTACCTCCACATAGGCATCCCGGAAAGCCATACCTTCAAGCACCAACTCATTTACGAGTTCGACGCTAAACAGATACTTGTACTTATCTTCTTTCAACAGCTCTTCCTTAACCCGGATCTTTTCTAGCATGAACCAGGTCATATACAGACATTCTTTCAGGTTTTCGAATGCCGGAACAAAACTTTCCTTGATCATCTGAAGATCGC
>JBNKDZ010000523.1:0-5583 GCA_050288525.1 Cyclobacteriaceae bacterium | reverse complement strand
TGAATTGCAACACGAACTGGCAGTTGAACATTTCAGGGATCTGGAGAAGTTGGGTGATAGCAACCCATCGTATTACGGAAGCGTTATCTGGATATCGCCAAATATTAGCACAATTAATGTAAAACATAGGTTATTTATTGATAACTTAAGGAAAAATGCCGAAGCGATTAAAAAATCAGAATTGCTGGAAGCGACCTTTGAAGAGTTTAAATCTTATGTAATTCACTGGCTTGAGGATGGAGAGGCAGGTCTGGCGGGTCAGAAGCCAAAAGAACAGGATGGGCGCAAGAAAGTTATATATCTGATCTATGATAAAAGTGAATCGGAAAAATGCAGGACAATCGAAAATTATCTGGTGGCCAATGGATATTCCGTTATAACCTCCGATTATCAGGGTACACCGGAAGAGATGCGGGCAATGCATAATGAAAATCTTAAAAAATGTGATGCTACACTAATTTATTATGGTCAGGGAAACAGACAATGGATAAAAAGTAAACAAAAGGATTTACTGAAATCCCTTGGTCTGGGGAGAGAAAAACCCATCAATCCAAAAGCTATATTGATCGAGAATGACGATCAATTGGAAGAATTGCTGAATGTCGATAATGATTCAATGGTTATAAATACCTTCTCTCCTGAAACATTAGAGCCATTTTTAGCACAGCTTGAAAAATACGAATGACGCAAAAGCCTTATAATATACTTGAATCATTGGAAAAGGGAAAATCCGGCCTGAGAAACCCATTCCCCGGATTAAGGCCGTTTACATTTGAAGAAAGTCATTTGTTTTTCGGTAGAGAAGGACAAAGTGATGAGGTTTTGCTCAATCTGGCCAGTCACAGGTTTACTGCCGTTATAGGCGCTTCCGGAAGTGGGAAATCTTCATTGATGAATTGCGGGCTTGTACCAATTTTGTACGGGGGATTTATGACCGAAGCGGGATCTGACTGGTCCATCATAACAACCCGCCCCGGTATTGCACCAATCGATAACCTGGCTGATGCTTTGCTCTTTAATGATGAAAGCTATAGCAGAGCATCTGAAGATGAGAAAAAAATTAACCGGAGGATGACAACTACCATCCTGAAAAGCAGTTCTCTCGGACTGGTGGATGTCGTTAAGCAACAATCCGGAAAAGAACGGAAAAACCTGTTTATACTGGTCGATCAGTTTGAGGAACTATTCCGGTTTATAAAAACCGAACAGGAAAAAGATGGGCTGAACGAAGCGACTGCTTATGTAAACCTCCTTATAAAATCAATCTCTCAGACAGAAGTACCAATTTACATCGCGCTAACCATGCGATCTGATTTCATCGGCGATTGCTCACAGTTTCCCGAACTAACCCATCTGATCAATAAAAGCCACTACCTTATCCCCCAGATGACCCGTGATCAGCAACGGCTGGCGATCGAAGGCCCTGTAGCTGTCGGAGGAGGAAAGATCACAAAACGACTTGTTCAGCAACTGCTAAACGACGTCGGGAATAATCCGGATCAGCTTCCGATTATGCAACATGCCCTGATGCGTACCTGGAATTACTGGACCGAGAACAAAGAAGAAGATGAATCTATTGACCTGAGACATTATATCGCTATTGGTAAGATCAGCGAAGCATTGTCTCAACATGCAAACGAAGCTTATTCCGAACTTAGTAAAAGAGAAAAAGAAATATGTGAGGTGCTGTTTAAAGCACTTACGGAAAAAGGCACAGATAACCAGGGTGTGCGAAGGGCAGCAAAACTGGTTGATATCGCAGATATGTCCGGCGTGCGTCAGTCAAGCCTGATAGGGGTGATCGAAAAATTTAGGGAGCCGGGCCGGTCCTTGCTGATGCCTCCTGCTAACGTCGAACTGAACAGCAGCACGATCATTGAGATATCACATGAAAGTCTGATGCGCATCTGGCAAAGACTCAACAACTGGGTCAATGAAGAAGCAGAATCTGCCAGTATGTACAAACGCTTGTCGGAAGCAGCTGCCATGTATCAGGTAGGAAAAGCAGGTCTGTGGCGACCTCCGGACTTGCAGCTGGCTTTAAACTGGCAATTGAAACAAAAGCCTACGCAAAAATGGGCTACAAGGTATAATCCCTATTTCGAAAGGGCTATTGTTTTTCTCGAAACCAGTAAAACAGCGTATGAAAGCGAACAAAAAAGCAAAGAACTTCTTCAGAAAAGGAATCTTCAACGGACAAAAATGGTGGCAATTGCTTTTGGTATCGCAGCGGTTATTTCCATATTGTTTTTTGTCTTTGGCTGGATAAAGAAAGTTGAGGCCGACCAGCAGAAAGAGATCGCAGAAACAAATCGTGTAGAAGCTGAAAAAAATGCCCAAATAGCTCAGTTAGAACGCGATGAAGCGCGTCGTCAGGAACAAAGAGCACTTGAAAATCAAAAAGAAGCAGCTGTTCAGAGAGACTTGGCTCTGGAAAATGAAAATGAAGCATTAAAACAGAAATCCATTGCTGAATCACAAACCCATATTGCCAATAACCAACGGTTTATTGCTGAAAGCCGTGAACGACTGGCTGACTCATTACGAATTATTGCAGTACAACAGGGAAATCTCGCCAGTACGGAGCGGGATAAAGCAAACAGATTGCGAATGATCTCCATCGCACAGTCAATGGCTGTTAAATCACTTAATGTTACGGAAAGCGATCTGAAAATTTTACTGGCCTATCAGGCATACCAGTTTAATAAAGAATATGACGGAAGTGAGTATGATAACTATATCTACGATGGTTTGTATTATGCAAAAAAGGACAGAATGAAGTTGATGGATGGTAAAGAAATCAACAAATATTCGGGGCATAAAGATATGATCCGTTCAGTTGTATATGCACCCGATGGTAAAAGTTTTTATACAACAGGTAGTGACGGAAAAATTGTGAAATGGGATAACAATACCTTTGCGAATGAAATAATATTTGAGACAAAACAAAATTATATAAACCACATCATGGAGATCAGTCCGGATGGAAAATGGCTATTAGTGGGAGGGAACGCTCCGTATATTAATGTGTTAAACCTGAATTCCGGTAAATCTGTGCATATCGGAGGTCACACAGGCCCTGTTACCAGTCTGATGTTTTTGCCATCTTCCGATTATTTCCTTTCGTACGGCATACAGGACAGCACCCTTCGGATTAACGATTACGTAAATAGCAGCAGCCTGAAAAAATTTGATGACAGGTACACCGCTATTGCACTCAGCTCAAACGGTAATATTGTCGTGGGTGGAAATGAAAAAGGAGAGATCATAGTCTGGAATTCAAAAAACTTTGGAAATAGCGTAGCTGTAATTGATATGGTTAGTAGCCCGATCTACTCCATCGAATTTAGTCCTGACAACAAACAAATAGCAGTTGGGAATGAGGACGGAAATGTTTATATAGGTGAGATCGATATTAACGGGGTAAGTTTTCAGGATATACTGTCTGGACAGGGTTCAAGGATCAATCAGATACGATTCAGCAACGATGGAACACTAATGGCAACAGCAAGTCTGGATGGTACCGTACAATTATGGTTACTTGAGCGAATGGATAAAATGCTGCCGATAGGATACCGGGATCATAAAGATTATGTATGGAGTATCGAATTTAGTCCGGATAGCAATTATCTGCTGGCAGGAACAAAAAGCGGAATATTAAAAAAATGGCCGACAAAACCTGATATTCTTGCTTCTGAATTGTGTAAGTATATAACCAGAAATATGACAAAAAAAGAGTGGGACAGATATGTGGGTGAAGATATTGATTTTGAAAATACCTGTGAAACAGCAGAAGATGTATCATCAAAATAGCGACATTCTTTCATTATGAATAAATATTTTCTTTTTTCAATTAGTTGTTTGCTGATATTCTTCAACCCGTATTATTCCCGGGCACAGGAAAGATGTAGTCAATCACTGATCGAAGCCCAGGAAAAGCTTGAACAAGGGAAATTCTATGATATACCCGAATTATTAAACCCATGTCTGGATAACGGCTTTTCAAAAGAAGAAAAAATACGGGCGTACCACTTACTAACTCTGGCATATTTATATCTGAACTATGAAAAAGAAGCCGATGAGAGCTATCTCAATTTGTTACGCCTGTCTCCCGAATTCAGCCCGGACCCGGAAATTGGTCCTCAGGAACTGATTAACCATCATAAGCAGTTTACCACCCGCCCAATGGTATTCATTTCTATGTTTAAACTGGGAACAAACTTTACGAAATCAAATCTGCTCTATGACTACAGCATGACGATTTCCGGTAATAATTCTGAAAGTGTTACAGCCAAAACAGGCGTTAATTTCGGCCTTGGTGTTGAAGTGGTTCTTTCAAAAGATTTTCACCTTATGGCCGATCTTTTTATGGTACAGAATAAATTCCGGCTGGACGATTTCCATTGGGATTTTTATCGTACAAGCTATGAACTGGTTCATAACCATCTGGAGTTGCCAGTCGGACTAAAGTATAAATTGCCCGGAAAAAAAATCCTTCCTTATGTGGTGGTCGGAATGAATCCTAAATGGCTTTTTAAAAGCAACGCACAAAATATAGAAGGAAATTATGTTATTGAAAATGAAGACGGTACGATCGAAACATTTCCGGTCCAGCCTCATCCGGATATAAATACATCCAACATGAAAAATTCATTTAATTACTCCCTGTTTGGGGGTGTTGGTTTTGTGTACAGAATGGGGCTTAATATTGTTTCTCTGGAAGCCAGATATGAGATTGGAATGTTAAATGTCGCTAATGAGAAAAACAGATGGCGAACAGATTTTGAAGAAGCACGAAACATGAAATTCCCGTTTGCCTTTGTCGATAATGACTATAAATTAAATAGCCTGACATTCATGGTAGGATTTATAAAGCCATTATATAAACCAAGGAAACTGAAAAAACGAAGTAGGTGAATATAAATAGAAATTTGTTGGATAGAGATCAATTATATAATAAGATCCTGATATTATTCCTGTTCACAGGGATCTTGTTTCTGTGGAGCTGTGATACAGAAAACTCTGTAAACCCGAACCAACATCAGGTTTATATTAAACTGTTTGGCGGATATGGCTCTGAAGAAGGAAACGATCTCGTTCAGTTGCCAGACAAAGGTTTTATCCTGACGGGCTCAACAACTTCGGATACAAATGGAGATAAGGACCTTTTTGTCGTCAGGCCAGATTCTACTGGTAATGAAGTATGGAAGCGCCACTTAGGAGGTCCTGGCGATGATACAGGAAACTCTGTTGTTGTGACTACTGACGGAAGAATAATTGTTTGTGGGGCGTACAGCCAAATCACACCCATTGATACGGATGATCGGGATGTATATGTGATAACACTCGATCAATCAGGGAATATGATCCGGGAAACGTTCTACGGCGATTCGCTCAGGGATGAAGTTGGAAATAAAATAGTCAATTTGTCAAATGGTGGTTTTTTTATTACATCAACAGATTATACGAATATTAATACCCCGAAAATATATCTTATCCAGACTGACGGACAACTCAACCCGATTGAAAACGGACAAAACTATGTAGGGATCACGGATACTGCCAATATTGGTATGGTTACTA
>JBNKDZ010000522.1:0-2403 GCA_050288525.1 Cyclobacteriaceae bacterium | reverse complement strand
TCATTTAATGACGGAGACATCACCAATGGTGCCGTAAAGGCTGCCCTGGCCCGGTTTTACCTGTTTGCCGAAAACTGGTCCGAAGCCGAAAGATATGCTACTGAAATCATCGACAGCCTGGGTACTAAAAGCTACATGCTGGAGACCTCGTTTGAAAAAGCCATCGACGACTTCAGCTCCGAGTCGATTCTCGAAATCGTGTACAGTGCCAACGACAATCCGGGCACTTCCACAAACTTCGGGATCAATAACCTGTTTTCAGGACGAAGAGAACTGATACCGTCAAGCGAAATTGTCGAGGTACTGAATTCCGAAGGAGGCACCAGGTCAAAGGTGCTTGAATTCGACGCCAACAATGCCCGCGGATCGGATAACGGCTGGACAGTAACACGCTATGGCCCATACGACAACATCTCGGTTTTCAGACTTGCCGAGATCTACCTTATACGGGCAGAAGCCAGAGTCCAACAGGATAACATCACAGGAACGAACGGGGCGCTAACCGACCTCAACCTGATCCGTGCCCGGGCAAAAGTGCCGACGGTTACTGAAACGTCCAAAAATGAAGTTCTGCTGGCCATCGAAAAGGAACGTCAGCTCGAACTGGCATTTGAAGGACACCGGTGGTACGATATAAAACGGACCGGAAGAGCAAAAACCATCATGGACCGATTTACCAATAACTGGACCAATAAAGATCTTCTATGGCCTGTGCCATTGCGGGAGATCCAGAACAATGCTTCGTTAAAAAATGCTCAAAACCCGGGATATTAATGAAAATGAACATGAGAAATATTAAATTTTATATGCTTCTGCTAATAGTGTCGGTCATCTGTTCCTGCAGTAATACAGAAGAAATACTATTTGAAGGACCTTATCATGCCCGGTTTACAGAAACTTCAAGCACCATTATCGAAAACTATTCCGATCCGTTCAATCAGAATTATAATGAAGAACAAACCATTGAACTGCATCTTGCTTCTCCAAAACTGAACAATACCACCATCATACTATTTGATACCAAAGGTACTGCCGTTGAAAATGAGGATTATGTGATCCTTAACAGCAGCAAACGCGTTCTTATCTCTGCCGGACAGTTTTTTGGTGAGATAAAATACCTCCCAATAAATAACAGAGAGAAAACCGGTGACAAGACGATTATATTTGAAATTACGGAAGTCAACAACGATCTGGAGATCGGATTCGGTCCTACAGGATCCCTGGGAAAAACCCATACCGTTACCATTGCCGATGATGACTGTTATTTCGACGTACGCGATTTCTAAGGCAGCTGGGAATTCAATCAGAACAAGGATGAATACATTTATAATGTGGATATTGAAGTCGACTGGGACTACAACAACAGGATTATTATTCGTGGTTTCACAGGCCTTTCAGAAGAAATACCTGCTTTTGTGAACCTCGATCTCTGCAATCAGGAGTTTATAATCCCTGAACAACAAATTTATAGTGGTGTGTATACCCGAACCGAAGAAAAGGGCACATTCAACTTCGGAGAAAAGTCAAAGATCATGGAATTTTCCTATTCCTTTGACGACACCGGATCCACCATTCATCATATTAAAGCAAAAAAACTGGAAGAATAAAAAATGAATATATATCGGTACATACTCCTACTCATGTTACTGCTTCCTTTCGCCGGATGCAGGGAAAAATACGAGATTACACCGGCCACATTCAGCAACCTGCTCACGAACGGTGACAGCAAATCATGGAAACAACGTTCATTTATCTTTTATTTTGATGATTATGTAATTAGTGAGTATGACGCAAATCTGATCTATGGTGTTGATGACTGTGATCAGGACAATGAATATGTGTTTTATAAAAAAGGCAAGCAGGTAGAGATGTATGCAGGTGCCACACGATGTAATGAAGATGAAGATCTGATCTTCAGTACTTCGTGGGAACTGGTAAATGCCAACGCCAACTTCTTTATTGGCGGCGGCGACCCCTATACCATTCGCAAACTTACAGAGGATTCACTTGTTTATGAATTCAGAGATACGCTGGGTATTCAAATCTTTGACGATATAGAAGTCTACAGAGAACTGACCGGCGTTGCCAGATGGGTTTATACAGCTAAATAATTAACCTTGGTATGACAAAGACATTAAAATATTTTTTATCCCTAATCCTTATGCTTCTGTCCTGTTCTGTTTACAGTCAGAACTGGAAAACAGAGACCAATGCTGCTTACCTGTTTGACCTGTCTGAAAGGCTGAACAACAAATATCTTGAGGATCAGGTGAAAGTAAAGGAATACACCCTGAGGCAAGGGATACCCTCCAATGCCCGGATAAACGGCGCACTTGTTTCCATCCGCAGGATCCTGCCTTCCGGGATTCCGGAGTGTTACAAATCCCTGAATCTTGAAGCCTC
>JBNKDZ010000521.1:0-8986 GCA_050288525.1 Cyclobacteriaceae bacterium | reverse complement strand
AGCTGTACAGACCAAGGATAATGAATTTGCCGATATAAACACCCACCAGAAAGACAAACATATGCCATGACTTCAGGTCGATATAGTTGGATGACTTGAGATAGGCGAGTGCAAATATCCAATAGGGGATGGCCTGAGGATTAAAAATGGCAACAACAAAGCCTTTAAGGAAATTTGATGCTTTACTGCTGTTTTCATGTTCAACTATGGGTTTATCTTTTTTTATGATAAAATATAATCCGAGAATCAGGAAAAAAGCGATCACCAGCCATTGCAACTCCGGGATTTCTTCAAGTTTGTTGGAGATCAGTTTGCCGAACATAATAGCAATGCTGGAGTGAATGACCTCTGCAAGTGTTGCGGCAGCGACAAAACGCATGCCTGCCTGAAAACTACGCTTTAATGTGATGTCTACCACACAAAGATTCACCGGCCCAAATGCTACTCCACTCAGAAAGCTGCCGATAACTCCACAAACAAGATGCATTATCATCTATTTCTATCTTTTTCCCGATGCAGGATGAAAAAATATTTAATTAAGATTTAAAACCGACACAATATAGTCGAATAGTTATGTTTTTCTATGTATAAATTTTAGAAATTAAGATACTGTTGTAAGGCTGATAATTTTTTTACTTAAATAATGATAACATTATAAAATTCTTACGGTTTTTTTAACAAATCAAAATTGATTGTTCTTAAAGTTCATAAATCTGTCTGTGAATTTTCATCTGACTGTAATGTTCTATAATTTCAAACCGTTTATTCAGCTATAAAATACATGAGTCAAAAGGATACAACCCTGTTTCAGATTTACCGTTCATCAGCCGGCTCGGGGAAAACGTATACCCTTGCACTCGAATTTATTGCCCTTGCCCTTGAAAAGCCGCATCTGGCAACCCGGATTCTGGCAGTTACCTTTACCAATAAGGCAACCCGGGAGATGAAAGAACGCATCATTAAATTCCTTACTGAACTGGCAGCAGGAAAAAACAATGCCCTGAAAACACAACTTTCACAGAAAACAGGCCTCTCAGAAGATCTGATACAAAAAAACGCCGGATCTGTATTAAAACGCATACTCCATCAGTATTCCAACTTTAATGTCAGCACGATCGATGCCTTCTTTCAGAAAATTGTCAAATCCTTTGCCCGGGAGATCGGATTGCTTGGCAATTTCAAAGTAGAACTTGATACAGAACTTGTGAAACAGGATATCGTGGATATGCTAATTGAGGATATCGGACTGGAAGGTAAAGAAATGCTCACCGACTGGCTTGTAGAGTTTAGTAATGACCAGGTAGATGATAGCAAATCATGGGATGTCCGGCCCAGCATTCTGCAGCTTAGCAAAGAGATCTTCAAAGAAAATTTTAATATCATTTATGAAGATCTGATGTATCAGAATCCGGGGAAACAAAACTTTAAAACGTTTATTGCCCAGCTTAAAGGTATTGTTATCGGATTCGAAAATATAATGTTCTCGATCGGTAAAGAAGGGAAGATGATCATGGACAAGCATGGGATTACGCCGGACGATTGCTTCCAAAAATCAAAAGGCCCTGGAGGATATTTTTACCGACTCATCGCTAAAAAGAAATTCACCCCAAACAAGTATGTGCTAAGTGCATATACCGATCCGGGAAAATGGACTCCCGCAAAATCGTCAAAAAAGGCCCAGTTGCAACAGGCTCTTAACTTTGGGTTGCAGGATTCACTGGTCAAAGCGGTGGAATACTATGAAACCCAATCGATCCAATACAACTCAGCAAAGGAAGTGCTTAAGAACTTTTATGTCTTTGGAATACTGGCAGACCTCATTGAAAAATTAAGGATCTACCGTCAGGAGAATGACCTGATGCTGATCTCGGATATACCGGTTTTCCTGAAAAGTATTATAGCCGATAACGATGCCCCTTTTATCTATGAGAAGACAGGATCCTGGTTCAGACATTTCCTGATCGATGAGTTTCAGGATACTTCGGGGTATCAATGGTACAATTTCAAACCCCTGATCCAAAACAGCCTTTCTGAAGGCCATAAAAACCTGGTTGTAGGAGATGGAAAACAATCCATCTACCGCTGGCGGGGAAGTGACTGGGATCTAATCCTTAAAACGATCGCGGATGATCTGAGGATCTGGTCTCCGCAAGAGGAGGTCTTGGATACCAACTGGCGAAGCCTGCCAAAGGTGATACATCTGAACAATCATTTGTTTACAACCATTCCTGGTATGTTGCGGGACCATTATCTGGCAGAATTATCTGAAAATACAGTCGATCCTTATCTGAATGCTCTGGGAGATGATCTGATGGAATTGTACAAGGATGTAGAACAGAAGGTTTCCGATAGCAAATCAGAAGGAACGAAAACAGGATTTTTCAGGATCAGCTTTTTCAGAGAGGAAGAAGAGAAAAACATAACTGAAAACATACTGAACAGCATCCCGGCAACCATCGAAGAGATTCAGAATGCAGGATATCAGGCAAATGATATCTGTATACTCGTGCGGAGAAGCGTGGAAGGACGGAGGGTCATAGAAACACTTAACGCCTATAAAAATACGCTTGAACCGGATGTACCACACAACTTTGAAGTAATTTCAAATGAGTCACTTTTTTTGAATAATCACCCGGCCATTCGTCTTCTGGTAAGTGCCTTCAGGTATTTGAATAACCCGGACGATTCAATTGCCCGGGCAGAACTACATCATTATATATCCCTCCTGAAAACCGGAACTGAGGGATCAGAACACTTGTCTGTCATGGACTTCAGCAGTCAGGAAGGCTTCGACGTACTTCTTCAACTTGAAAACAGCAGGGAAATACTTCTGAACCTTCCGTTGTATGAAATGACTGAAAACCTGATCCGTTTATTCCGGATCGGTGATTCCGGCGCATACCCGTTCCTTACTGCCTTTCAAAATGTGATCCTGCAGGTAACGGACAATAAAAATGTAGGGATACAATCTTTTCTTGAATGGTGGGATGACAAAGGCAGTGATCAATCCATCCAGGTGCAGGACGATATTGACGCCATCCGTGTGATGACCATCCATAAAGCAAAGGGGCTGGAATTTAAAGTGGTGCTGGTGCCGTTTTGTGACTGGAAAATTAACCAGGATGGCAGGACTATTTTATGGTGCAACACCGACAAACCTCCTTTCAACAAAATAAAATATTTACCGTTGAAATACTCCAATGAATTGGCCAATACACATTTTGCCCCGCAGTATTTTTCGGAAAAGATCAAATCGTATATAGACAATACCAACCTGCTCTACGTGGCGCTAACCAGGGCTGGAGAGGCGCTTTTTATAAATGCACCTATGCCAAAGTCCGCTGAAATAAAATGCATTGCAGATGTTTTGTATCCGGGAGTAAAAAGTATTAAGGATGAGACGCTAAACGATCTGATCCTTTCTGAAGAAACGGACAGAGATGTTTTTCAATGTGGTAATTTGAGCAATCCGGAGAAGACAAGCGTTACCTCCAAAGAACCAGCTGTCCGGGTTTATAATTCCAATGAATGGCGCAACAAGCTGAAGATCGTCCGGCGCAGCAAGGATTTTTTCAGAGAAGATTTCAGTGAAAAGGAAGAACGGATCCATTACGGACTGGTCGTACATGATGTGCTTTCAAAAGTACGTTCGATACAGGAAATAGCAGGTGAATTAGCCAAATACCAGACAGAAGGTCTTATCAATGATCATGACAGGCAGATTTTACGCGAACATCTTCGTACATTATTTTCCGACAGAGAGATACGATCCTGGTTTGAAGGGGATTGGGAAGTGAAGGCTGAAGTACCCATTCTTACCAAATCGGGGCATCCCAAAAGGCCGGACAGGGTGTTGATAAAAGACAACCGTGCCATCATTATTGATTTTAAAACCGGGAAAGAACAATTTCAGGACAAATCGCAGGTTTTGGAATATTGTGAGCTGCTCAAACAAATGAATTATAAAATTGAAGGCGCCTGGCTGCTGTATATTAGTCTGACAAAAAAAGTGCAAGTGATCTGATATGGGATTTATAGATAACATAGCCGCAACTGTATTAGATCGTTTTCATGATCGGATGGACGATCTTACTATTGTATTTCCGAACAGAAGGGCAGGATTGTTTTTTCGGAAATGTCTGGCAGGAAAACTGAATAACCCGGTTTGGTCCCCCCGGATCCTGAGCATCGTTGATTTTATCACCGGATTATCACCACTTAAGACGGACGACAAGCTGGAGATGGTATTCAGGCTCCATCAGTTTTTTGGCAAATACCTGAATTCCGGCGAAGCATTCGACCGGTTTTACTACTGGGGAAACATACTTTTACAGGATTTTGACGAACTGGATAAATTTCTGATCGATCCGGAACTACTGTTTTATAACCTGTCCAATATCAAAAAAATAGATCAGATGGCCGGTTATCTTACCGACGATCAGATCCGGTTGATTAAAACTTTCTGGAGCAATTTTGTTGAAAAACCATCCAAACAAAAAGAAGATTTTATTGCCGTATGGGATGTATTGCTCAATGTGTACAAGGATTTTAAAATTTCTCTGAAAGAACAGGGCATCGCTTACGAAGGACTTATCTATCGGGAGGTTTCGGAAGCCATTGAAAACAAAACATTGATCAAT
The DNA here is from genome assembly GCA_050288525.1 of Cyclobacteriaceae bacterium. GTDB lineage: Bacteria > Bacteroidota > Bacteroidia > Cytophagales > Cyclobacteriaceae > JBNKDZ01. The sequence goes on along the minus strand of JBNKDZ010000521.1, from coordinate 4,346 downwards.
CCATATAAAAAAGTGCTCTTTGCCGGATTTAATGCCCTGTCACCAAGTGAAGAAAAAATCCTTACCTGGTATGTAAACGAGCATTCAGCAGAGATATTCTGGGATGCTGATGATCATTACCTGGAAGATGAATCACAGGAGGCCGGGGCATTTTTCAGAAAGATCAGACAGGAGAACCAGGTACTTGCAGGACATTTCAAACCTTCCTATGGCAATGCGTTTAAAAACACGGGTGATAAGCAGATCTTTATCTCAAATGCCTCTTCCGACACCGGACAAATACAACTTGCCGCCGATATCATAAGCAGAGACCTTAAACAGGATCATCACAAGGTAAACAGTGAGCATACGGCCATTATCCTTCCCGATCAGAAACTTATGTTTCCGCTGATCAACGCCCTGCCACCTGAGGTGACCGGACTGAATATTACAATGGGATATCCTATCTCGGCATCATTATCATACAGCTACCTGGATGTACTACTTGATCTGCAACAAAAAAAGACCGGTAAACGACATGTATTTAATCACCGACCTGTGCTGGAACTATTGAAGCATCCGTTTATGGTTCAGCTTTTGAAAGAAAAGTCGCAGGAGCTGGTGAATACCATTACCGACAGCAATAAAATATATATTGAATTTGATTTTCTGATACAGGATGATGAGGAAGGCATCCTGAGAATGGTGTTTAAGAAATCGGATGACATCCTTTCCACCATAACATATTTGCTTGAAAACATCACATTCATAGCAGCAAGGCAGGAAGAAGCCCTGGAGAAGGAGTTTTTGTATCAGTTTTACCTGGTTCTGAACCGTTTGTATAATTTTTTCGAACGTCATAAAACCAGTATGGAACCAGAGGCATTTATAAAGCTGTTCAGGCAAATCGTCAATAGTCAGACATTACCGTTTGAAGGAGAACCTCTGGAAGGAATGCAGATCATGGGTTTACTCGAGACACGAAATCTGGATTTCGAACATGTGATTATGCTTTCCGTTAATGAAGATCTGGTGCCGCCGACTGCGAAAGTGATTTCCTTTATTCCGTACAGCATACGCAAGGCATTTTCCATGCCTACGTTTGAGTATCAGGATTCCATATATGCATACCTCTTTTATCGTTTGATACAGGGTAGTAATCACATAGACATCATTTACAATGCATCCGAAGAGTATGGAAGATCAGGTGAAATAAGCCGGTATATCAGGCAGCTGGAAACAGAGACAGATATACCTGTAATACACCGAAAAACAGGTTCGGAAGTTACTTTTCCGCGATCTGCTCCTGTTTCGATCTGTAAAAATCCGGAAATCATTGCACGGCTCGAACGGTATACCTCAAAAAAGAATTTTCAAAAACGGTTTACTCCAACAGCCATAAATATGTGGCTGGACTGCCGTCTGAAGTTTTATTTCAGATATGTCATGGATCTGTATGAATACCTCGAAATACAGGAAGAAATAGACCCTATGGCCTTCGGGAACATCCTGCATCAGGTTATGGAACATTTGTACATGCCCTACAATACGGATGGGAACAGAGAATTGAAAAAGCAGGATATCGAAAAAATAAAAGAAACCATCAATCCGACCATCGAAAAGATCTTTGCCTTACACTTCGGTACCCGGAAAGATATGTCGTTTGAATTTTCCGGGCAAAATATTCTCGTACGTGAAATAATCCGGAAAGTAGCTAATGAGATTCTTAAGTTCGATATGCAAAGGGTGCCATTTTCGATACTCGGACTGGAAATGGACGAAAAGAAAGGTTGTCGGATGAATCTGCCGGTAAAAGCAGAACAGGAACATTTTGACGTTGGCCTGAAAGGTATTCTTGATCGGGTGGATCAAAAAGAGAATGTTATTCGCATTGTTGACTATAAAACCGGAAAAGATAAAAAAGTATTTACAGATATCGAATCCTTATTTAACCGGGAAGACAAAAACAGGGAAAAAGCCGTTTTTCAAACATTTTTTTATGCATCAATCTTCGACCATTCTCTAAAAAAATCAAATAACGCAATCATTCAAACATCCTTATTTAATATTCGTGAAATGTTTGATGCTGATTTTCAGCCACTGATCCAGCTTAAAATAGAGAAAAATACCCAACCTGTTGAAAATATCATGCCATATATTGATGAATATAACAAACATTTGAAAAGTACAATTGAAGAAATATATAAAAAGGATATAACATTTACACAAACAGATGTGGTAGAAAAGTGCAGATACTGTCCGTATAGTGGGATATGTAACAGATAGGGCTAAAAAAAGGAAAAGTCCCTTAAAAAAGAGACTTTTGCCTAAATGTTAAACAGGTGTATGAATAAATTTGTGTTATGTAACTTTTTATACCATAATTTATTTATTAGTAACCCATGTATGAACTAATTTTGAATTATTTATTGTTTTTGTTTAAATATTTATTAAAATTCTTTATATAATACAATTATTTGACCTATGAAACGCGTTTTATTTGTTTGCCTTGGTAATATTTGCCGGTCTCCGCTGGCAGAAGGGATATTTCAAAATATGGTAGAGGAGGAAAATCTGAGTGATCAGATCATGTGTGATTCAGCCGGAACCTCCGGGTGGCATATTGGAGAATCTCCGGATCCGAGATCAGAAGAGGTTGCTAACCGGCATGGTCTCAGTCTTAATCATAAAGGTAGAAAACTGACCAATAGCGATCTGGATACCTTTGATATAATTGTCGCAATGGACAAAAGCAACTATGCTCATATCCGGACCATGCAGAATTTTAAAAATATTGATCCTTCAAAACTTGTCATGATGCGGGAATTTGACGACATGGGGAATGGAAAAGATGTGCCTGATCCCTATTATGATGCCGATGATGGTTTTCAGAAGGTATATGAGATCTTATCGCGCAGTTGCAAAAACCTTCTTGAAGAAATAAAAACAAACAAATAACCGCATATGTAAAATATGGAAGGAAATTCAATTTTTTTTCAGAAACTTTTTCACAAAGTCTTACGTAAAGAAACCGACATTTTAAGTGCCAAATTTAAATCGGGCGGGTGCATAAATAATGCCATGAAAATTCATACCAGTGAAGGTGTTTATTTTGTAAAATGGCAGAAACATATTCCTGTCGATATGTTTGAAAAGGAGGCAAAGGGACTTGATTTGTTAAAGGCTCCCGGCGTTATAAAAGTGCCGGAGACATATGGCTATGGAGAAATTGACAATATCTTTTTTCTGGTAATGGAGCATGTCGAAAGTGCTCCTCCTGCAAAAGATTACTGGGAAGATTATGCCGAAAAACTGGCCGGGTTACATAAACAGACATCTGAATCATATGGCCTGGATCATGACAATTATATCGGCAAATTGTATCAATCAAATAAAAAAGATCCCGATTGGATACAATTTTTTATTGAGCAACGGCTGGAGCCTCAACTGACTCTGGCAATGGAAAATCGTATGGTGGATACTTCTTTTGTTAACCGTTACCGTTCTTTTTATAAAAAGCTTCCGGAACTACTTCCCGTTGATCAACCGGCACTATTGCATGGTGATATGTGGAATGGCAATGTGATGTGTGGTGATGATGGTAAAGTTTGTCTGATCGATCCTGCTGTTTATTTCGGTCACAGGGAAATAGAACTGGCCTTTTCAAAAATGTTTGGTGGATTCAGTACTGCTTTTTATAAAACGTATCAGGAAATTTTTCCTTTGGAGCCGGGTTTTGATCAGCGTGTAGACATCTATAATATTTACCCGCATATGGTGCATGTAAATCTGTTCGGTGGTTCATATCTTGGAGGTGTAAACCATGTTTTGCAAAAGTATTTATAGGAATTCTTAAAATACCGGGATAGTGTTTTTATTTTAGTAAAATAATATCTAATTTAATCATCTGTATTACAAATCCGGTAATAAAACATTCGTTTCACAAACATTAACACAATGAAATACAACATTTTATTCCTTACCGGTATTGTTACGTTCCTTTCAACTTCATGCACAGATGATCAGCAAAACAAACTTGTAGGATCCTGGAAAGCCCACTGGGAAACGGATTTTGACAACTCACAACATTCCTTCAATATAAATAACCTCACAATGGATGGAACAATACGTTTCTATGAAAATGGAAATGTAGATATTTCTGCATTCGGATATCAGGGGTGTATTTTCACAAACGACACATTACACAGTTCTCTGAAGTGGGTGATCAACAACGATATTTTGCATATGAATAACGGAGAAGATACTTATGCTATAGCTTACACTATAACAGATTTTTCAGCAGACAGATTACAATTGACGTTACTGGATGACATTAAGCTGACACTTATACGTAACTAGGAATAATT
>JBNKDZ010000520.1:0-14622 GCA_050288525.1 Cyclobacteriaceae bacterium | reverse complement strand
CAGGCAATTGCCGACCCTACAAGACGAGCTATTTTGAGCTTAATTGTAGTACAAGCTATGACACCAAATGCCATTGCCGAACATTTTGACACAACACGTCAAGCTGTTTCAAACCACATTAAAATACTTGCGGAATGCCAGCTCTTGAAAAAAGAGCAATCGGGCAGAGAAATTTATTATCATTTCAACCCAAAGAAAATGAAGGAAGTAGACTTGTGGTTAGAAACCTTTAGAAAAACCTGGGAAAATAGATTTGATAAAATTGACATGATCCTTCAACAAAATAAAAATAAACAAAAATGAAAAATCAAGTGTATCCTTGCTTATGGTTTGATGGACAAGCCAAGGCAGCAGCAGATTTTTATTGTTCAATATTTCCAAACTCAAAAATAATCAACGATTCAGGAATGGTTGTAAACTTTGAATTGAACGGACAATTCTTTATGGGGTTAAATGGTGGAGATAACTTTAAATTTAATGAAGCAGTTTCGTTTGTGATTCCCTGCAAAGACCAAAATGAAATTGACCACTATTGGTACAAACTCATCGCTGATGGAGGAAGTGAAGGAAATTGTGGTTGGTGCAAAGACAAGTTCGGTTTATCTTGGCAAGTAGTACCTACAGTTTTAGGCGAACTCATGTCAAATCCTGAAAACGGACAACGAGTGATGCAGGCATTTCAGAAAATGAAGAAATTTGATATAGAAAAATTAAAGAACGCCTGAGTTTGGAAAAGAAATTAGAAGTAACGAGAATATTCAATGCTTCGATAGAAGAAGTGTGGAAAGTTTGGACAGAGCCTGAATATATAAAACAATGGTGGGGACCAGACGAATTTATTTGCCCATTTGCAAAAATTGATTTCAAGGAAGGCGGTACTTCATTGGTTGGTATGCAAGCACCCAAAGAATTTGGTGGACAGACTCATTACAATATTTGGGAATATACGAAAATTGTATACCTGAAAAGAATAGAATTTATAATGAATTTGGCCGACAAAGAGGGCAATAAAAAGAAACCTGTAGAAGTCGGAATGCCAAAAGATTTTCCAAAAGACATTAAGACTGTTGTTACGTTTAAGGTCATCAATCCAGATAGAACTGAAATAACCGTAACAGAAAATTCTAACTTCGGACAAATGACACATTTGGCCAAACTTGGATTGGAGCAATCATTAGACAAAGCAAGATTGATATTTGTGACGAAAAAATAACAACACGCCAACAACAAATAAACGCATGTCGGCTTTAACCTCCGCTTCGGGCTTTGCGGTTGACAAAATAGCATTTTGTTTTATGATTTGAATTATGCTTCCTGATCCCGATGGAGTAGATGTAAATTCTCCATATGTGCAATTTAAACAAGATGATTTTTTATAATGATCTACAGGCGACAAACTGGATCAAAATAAATGGGCCACAGATTTTAGTAGATATTATTAAACACTATGGATATACAGGAAATAATGACTGGCTAAAATTTGTTTTTAGCAAAGTAGATTTCTTAAATCATATACAGCTATAAAAGCAAAAACGCAGCCTCCCTGGGCGTGGAAGGGGGCCTGCACAAATAGCACATTCAACAAGAGGAAATTTGATGTCTTGGTGACCATTACGGCTTTAAATACCCTGGTAGAGGTTTCAGATTACCGGAAAGTCCAATTATAAAAGAATGTCTGAAAGATTCAACAGTTGGATCGCAAGCGGAGATGATACTGTAGTGAATGTTGCCTGGCATGAAACAGGTGAAGATGCCCCATGCCCATCATTCAGATTGTTCAAAAACACGACAAATAGCGTATCATTTTTATACAAATCACTTTCAAAGCGCTAATGTATATTGCTTATAATCAGTAACATACAATTAAGGCATCCTTTTTGTTTGCTCCATGACTACCTGGTCAAAAATATAGCAATAGGATAACGCTAAAAATATTCACATCAATGAAAATGATAAAATTTGCATTCCGCAGACTACTCAGCAAAGGTGATCACAACATAACCCGCATCATTTCGCTTGTAGCCGGACTTTCTTTCGGAGTAATTCTATTATCCGAAGTTTTTTATTATAAAAGCTATGACAGTTTTTATCCGGATGCGGATCGTACCTACATCATTCAACAAAAATTTAAAGTTAATACAGACGAAAACTGGAAATTTTCATCTGAAGTGAGTGGAGCAGTAGCTCCGGGTATGCTTACAGAAGTACCAGGTGTGGAAGCAGCAACCAGGATTAACCAGATTGGGAATTCTGTTTTTTATACGGAAGATAAGAAAAGTTATTCGGGGAAAGTCATTCTGGCAGATGAACATGTATTTGATGTTTTCCCAAGGAAATTGATCGAAGGGGATCCCGGAGAAATACTGAAAACCCCCATGCATTGTATGGTGTCGGATGAAATTGCCGGTGAGATAGGAGGAGATGTTATCGGACGAAGCATCGAACTAAAGGAGTATCCCGGGAAGAAATACATAATATCGGGGATATTCGAAAAACTGCCGGAAAATACCAATAAATCCTATGATATTCTTGTATCAATGGCATCCACCAAAGAATTTATGTGGGATGGTACCGACAACTGGATGGGCAATGACCGGTATTATTCATGTGTCAGATTGCAGGAAGGGGTATCACCTGAAAGTCTGGCTCCCGCTATACGGCAGATGCAGGAAAAACATCAGGATATTACCGCCATGGAAAAGAAGCATGGTTTTTTAATAAACTATACCCTTAAACCCATTTTGGAACACCACACCGAAAAAATGGGTGATATGATCATCATACTCAGCACGGTAGCACTGGCCGTATTATTTGTGTCGATCATGAATTATATTCTGCTCACATTAAGCGCTTTGATAAAACGAGCGAAATCATCAGCTATTCACAAAACCTGCGGAGCTCAGGAAATACATTTGCATAAGATGATCTTTTCGGAATCTGCGTTCCTCTTTATTATCTCAGCTGTCATATCATTTCTTTTCATTTTTCTCTTTAAATCATTGATCGAGTCGCAGTTTCATCACAAACTGGATTCCTCCCTTCATGTGGAAGTAATTGTGCCGGTTGTATTGACTCTTTTAGTAATTGTGTTGTTCATCGGCTTCCTCCCGGGTTATTTCTTTTCGAAGATCCCGGTTTCTGCAGCTTTTCACGGCTACCGTCAAAAAAAGGATAAATGGAAACTCGGACTGCTGGCCTTTCAGTTTATCGGCGCCTCTTTCATTCTTACCGTGTTGGTGGTGGTAAGTATGCAATACAGCAAAATGGTCAACGCGGATCACGGATATCAGACGCATCAGATCTATTACGGTTCGACAAGTGGTTTCGAGGGAAGTAAACTTACTGCCGTAATCGAAGAGTTAAGATCCATGCCGGAAATCGAATCGGTCGGGTTAGGGTATTCCGTACCTACACAGACTACCGGAGGCAATAATATCTATTCTCAGGATGGGTTGAGAGAGCTGATTAATGTTGCTGATTTCTACGAAATTGATGAAAATTACCTGCCGATTCTTAATATCCCGGTCGTACAGGGACAAAATTTTGCTCCCGGATCAGCCTCCGCGAATGATATTTTGATTAGCCAGAAGTGTGCCGATCTGCTGGTATTAAATAACAAATGGGATGATGGAGTAGTAGGTAAACAAATTAAAATCTCTCAGCACGGTACCACCACTATCCGGGGTGTATATCCGGATTTTATAATGAATACCATCGCAAATCCCGACAACCGGGCTTCTGTATTTCTTTACAAACCGGAAACAGATTTTATATCAATGAAAAAGCAGGATCCTTCTGCCAGATTCAATATACTCATGAAGGTAAACAAGGATCATGAAAAAGGCATCATGAAAGAAATAGCACATGTTTTTAACATGGCATTGCCCTATAAAGATGCTGTGATTAATAGCCTGGAATCGGATCTGGAAGCAAATTATAAGGATGTAAACGGTTTTAGGGTGGCTATGATGTCCGGTAATGTAGTCATTTTGCTCATCACAATCATCGGATTGATCGGGTATACCACCAATGAATCTGTCCGCCGTAGCAAAGAACTGGCCATCAGGAAGATCAATGGGGCCCGGTTTTCCGATATTCTCACCATGTTTTTAAAAGATCTGCAATTGATCGCTGTACCGGCGGTGCTGTTCGGTATACTTCCGGCGTGGTTTATAATAAACCGGTGGATGGAAAACTTCGCATCCAAAATACAGCTTCACTGGGGGATCTTTGCCCTGAGCAGTTTGCTGATTTTGGTGGTTGTGGTGATGACAGCATCCATAAATTACGCACGACTCGCGAATAAAAACCCGGTTGAAGCACTACGGTACGAATAGAATGTAAACAAAAAGCCAGGAATGGTTAAGTGGATGTTCAAAGAGCCAAAAGCCTGAATTTTATTCTTTAGAGTAATCAGTCAGTCTTCTTAGTAGCAGTTGTCTCATTTTTCCAAAATCAATTCCAGATCTTCTGCATCCATAATCGGTTTTTCGATGGTTTTCATTTCAAAAGTGAACATTTTGTCTTTTTTTATTTTTTCAAAATCCAGTTTATCGAAATTATCGAACAGGGATATTTTATTTCCGGGAAGAACGGCCAGCAAAATGTTCGGGTAGTCCGGGATCAGGGCAAATTCATTCCACGAATTTTTGTTGTATGGCTGCTCATCTCCGTTAAAAAAGAAAGCTGTTCCTTAACCTGACTGGTAAATTCACACGAAGAAAATATTAAGATGATCGGAAGGATTAAAAAAAATACGTTTCATAAAAAAAATCAATTGTTTACAGAACATCAGCATACTAAAAAGTACCCTTTTTTCCTATGCAATTTTAATTTATTGGGTGTCGCAAATCTGTTCTGAATCCTTATACTTCGCGCTTTGCCCTCCGCTCTGTGCAAACCTAATTTCTTGCTCCTCTGTTGCCCGGCACGCATTTATCACATGTGCCATCCTGTTTGTTTGAGAATACATTGCGACAGAGATATCGGATCACATAAATCAGTGCTGCCAGAAACAGCAGGCCTACAAGAATCGTCTGGAACATGGTTTATCGTTTTATTTCAATAACCAGCCATATTTTTAATTGTTTACACTTTTTGCTTTTTGTGCCAAACGGAGGATATGATCTTTTGCATTTCAGGTTGTACAGCACATCCGGCAATGATCTCACGGCCAAAAATATAATCGTCTTTACCTTTGTAATCGGTTACGATGCCACCGGCTTCTTTCACGATCAGGGATCCTGCAGCGATATCCCAGGGATTCAGGCCGTGTTCGAAGAATCCTTCAGCACGTCCGCATGCCACATAGGCCATATCTGCAGCAGCACTTCCCAGCCTTCGGATACCATGTGAATTCCGTATAAACTCATTTAGAACCTCAAAAAACTCTTTGTTCTTATCAAATTCAATATAAGGTATGCCTGTGATATACAACCCATCCTTGAAGTCCTTCACAGTTGACACATGGATTTTTTTTCTGTTAAGAAATGCGCCACCTCCTTTTACGGCACAAAAACATTCATCTGCTTTAACCTCATAGATCACCCCGATTATAGGCTCGTTTTTTTTCATAAGCGCGATGCTGATGGAATATGGAGCCAGACCGTGGATAAAGTTGGTCGTACCATCCAGCGGATCCACAACCCAGTTCAGGTCGTCCGATTTTTCTGTTTCGGTACCTTCTTCCGTGATAAATCCGGCATCGGGGAGCGTGAATTTCAGGGTCTGGGCGATCATCCTTTCAGCAGTAGTGTCTACAAAGGAGACAAGATTATTGGTCCCTTTTTCTTCGACTTTGGACCGGTCGAATCGGCTTCCTTCATGCCGGATGAATTCTCCTGTGCGTTTGGCGATCTTTACAACTTCGTTGAGGGTATGTTCGAGGTCAATCTTCATAGTGCGCATTTTTTGTTTTCTAATTTAAAACATTTAGGGGAGGTACACGAATAAGTCGGGAAAAATTATTTCCTGCCTTCGATCACCATAACGATTTCGCCCTTTACACCTTTTTCTTCAAAATGTTCTTTCAATTCTTTCAATGAAGCATTCAGGGTCTCTTCAAAGAGTTTTGATAATTCTCTGCTTACCGAAGCTTTTCTTTCTTCACCAAAATATTCAGCAAGCTGCCCGAGGGTTTTCACCAGGCGGTGGGGAGACTCATATAAAATCAGAGTACGTTCTTCTGAAGCAAGCTGTTGAATGCGGGTCTGACGGCCTTTTTTGTGCGGCAGAAATCCCTCAAAGACAAACCGGTCTGCAGGCAGACCTGATTTGATGAGTGCCGGAACGAATGCTGTAGGTCCAGGCAAACATTCAACTTTAAGACCTTCTTTCAGGGCTTCTCTGACTAGTAAGAAACCGGGATCGGAAATTCCCGGAGTTCCGGCATCCGAGACCAAGGCATACTGTTCTCCTTTAAGCATGTTTTTGACGACCTCTTCTACCTGCCGGTGTTCGTTATGAATGTGGTGGCTTTTCATCCGGGTATCAATGCCATAATGATTTAACAGAACTCCTGTTGTGCGGGTATCTTCAGCAAGGATGATATTGACAGATTTCAATATTTCTACTGCCCGAAATGTAAAATCCTTCAGGTTCCCGATAGGGGTAGGCACGATGTAAAGGGATGTTTCCGTCTTTTCCAAAATGTACTATTTTCGTTTTAGGATATTGCCAGAGTCAAATGAGGTTATTAGATGAAAATACTGATTATAAAGTAGTCTGACAATGATAGCAAGTAAAACAGGAATGATGGCAACATGGAATTGCTGAGGTATCGTCCACCAGAAGGCAATAATGAGGATCAGTACCAATGAAGATATTAACCGGTAGTATCGTGCAAATTTTGTTGTCCGGCCAATATAGATGAGCATAAGTGGTAAATGCAACGGAAAAGCCCAGAGCAGATTGTAATTTGCTTTGGTTGATACATGATCTGTAAGGAACCAAAGGGCAAATATAAACCAGCCCAGAAAGCCAATGATGGAAAAAAGCGTAATATCGACTACCCTCAAACGTCTTTTCTGCCGGAAACCCCAAATTGTTAGAACGATAATAACCACAAAGAAGAGCCATGTTACCATGTTCGGAGACATGCCTTTTTCTTTTACAGAAGAAGGCTTTTGATCAATTATTTTTTGTGTCAGGGATACAAAAGGGACATCTTTACCTTCCCTGCGTATTGTAGCAAAGGAGAAGGCTCGCATCAAAAAGTCTGGCAAAAACAGATATTCCTCAGGATCCGCAACACGGTCTGTCCTCGACCCAAGCCCCATATCGATGCCAAAGTCGGACCATGGATGTTCGGTAAGATACAGGTCAATAAGGTCCCGAAAGGTAAGGCGGGATTCTGCATTTGTGCCAGAAAAGTTAAAATTCAGTGAATCACCTAACGCTTTCACCATGATATCCCGGATCCTGGTAGCGCAGTTATCAAAAAAGAAATCGTATTTGTAATACCGGTTTTGAGGCTTGTAATTTTCAAGAAGAAGTTCGAATACCCGTTGTCGTTGTAAAGGGGTAAGGTTCAGCACCTGTTCGTATACTGCCCGGTTTTCATAGGTGAAGCTGTAATTGAACTGTTCAAAATCTTCCACCGAAAGCATATAATTAAGTTTTCCGCGGGCGAATTTCATGTAAAAGCCGGGAGCATAAAAGTCGAATGTGCCATAATTGAATACGATATCCATATTGTATAAAGGGTCTTTTATACGTATTCCGTTATGTCCGAAGGTAGAATATAATTCTTCTCCGGGAGAGGCTGTAAGAAGGCTTATTTTTGCTTCAGGGGATAGTACACGGGCATACAGGATGTTCCACTGAAGAAATAAAATGAACACAACACTTAAAAAGCGCATACAACTACTATTTGGCTTTTATGATATATTGGTAAGGGAGACTTTCCGTATCCACTTCCAGAATGGTAAATCCGGCTTTTTTAAGTTCTTCGGAAGCTGTTTGTACAGAGATCTTATTTTCAACAGGTCCAACCGGCATATCCCGTGTCTTAAAATCAACCAGCACCAGAATACCCTCTTTGTTCAACCCTTCTTTTATTTTTCTCATGTACGCTACCCTGTTTTTCAAATAATAATATACATTGACAATTAATACGGCATCTGCTTCACCCGGTTTCAGAAAAGGGTCATCCACTACAGAGAGTCGTGTCTCAATTTTGTCAGCTTGTTCGAGCGGGAGTTCAAGTTTGAGCTCTTCGATATAGTCCAGAAATTCCTGAGCGATGTCAACAGCAATAACTTTTTTTGCACTTGCCGAAAGAGGGATAGTAAAATAACCTGTTCCGGATCCTATATCTGCCACACATTTACCTTCCAGATCACCCAGTTTTTTTATAACCAGTGCAGGATTCTGCCAGCTTCCTCTGTCAGGTTCATCAATTTCAACCAGATTATTTCCGGGATCCTTAATTTCGTTAATTGAATCAGCACTCTGCCTGTTTTCGGTAGCCGGATCTTTTGCTACTGAATCCTGATTGGAATTTTGTTGTTTTTTACTGTTACAGGAAATAACAAACAAAAAGACCAGAAAAAAAGTACGGATATTAATTGTTAGTTTCAAAGTTAAATGCTTAATTAATATAAGTAACCGTAAATTTATATTAAAAAGATTATCTTTAGAAAAAAATTAGGATTCAAATATAACACAGGCATGAAAATTAAAGACAATCTTAGTGAAAATGAGTTAAAATCAATCAAAGATAGTTTTTTTCATATCTATCATGCCTTCCTGGATGATGGATATATATCAAAGGATTTTGTTGGTTGTTTGTTCAAATGGGGAGTACAGCTTCATATTTCCGAACAGGAATTGAGATATATTGATCCTGCCGGAGCCGGAGAAAGTCTGGATATCATTGAAAAAGAAATTGCACTAAAGCATCTTTTTAACCTGGTATATATCATTTACCTTGATGGTATCGTGGAAGATACCGAACTGGAAGTTGTGACACGGTATGCTGAAAAGCTGGGATTTAACCCCAGTATTGTAAACGACCTCCTTAAAACGATCGTCACGGCCCCATATGATGGATTTGACTTCAGCCATGTAAAAAACCATATTCAGGAAATTCTTGAATATAGTGGTGATAAATAATTTTAGATAACAAAAAGGAAGACATTACTGACTTCCGATTTAGTGCGATCTTAGGAGTTTGGTGATAATTTTTGACAAAGGCGATTTTTTCCTGTTTTCCGGACAAGAAAATAAATATATGCTACTGAATAGTATTTCAAGGGCTTAAAAGGTGATTTTATATTTCGAAAAATAAAAAAGGAATCTACCAGTCCGGGCGTGGAGGGGTCCTGCATGAGAAACATAGAGAATAGTACCTTCAGCAAGCGCAAATCTGAACTTTTTGTTGAATAATTCTACTAATCAAGGCAGGAAAGCTTCTGTCATTACATTATTTATTTTCAAAACATCTGGTTCAAATGCCCTTACTTTTTGTCATTGCCACAAAAAGTAACAAAAAAGTCTAGAAAGAAAAAAGCCCTACGCTCTCCCCGCTTTTCTTTCCTCCCTGCCCTATTAGGTTGACAAATCATGATTTTTTGTTGCTTGAAAAGAAACCGTTTTACTGAAAGAACACCCATTTTTTACAAATAAAATTATAACATGCCATATTTCTGTGTATTACATTTTTAATAAAAATCTATCTGGAATACAGGACTACTGACTTGTGTCCGATTTAGTGCGATCTTAGGAGTTTGGTGATAATTTTTGACAAAGGCGATTTTTTTTACGCAAAGCCCGCCGAGGAGGAGCGTAAAGAGCGTTGAGTTATCCTGACATTTCGTATGATGGCCCACGCCCCGGGGAGGCCGCTTTTTTGACCTATCTACCTCTTGCTAAATACTCAAACTCCAAACTCTTAGCTATGCTCTAAAGCGCGATCACACCTTCAATCTGATGTGCCTCTTTATATATTTCGATCACTTCCTCACTGGAGTGCATTATAAGTTGCATGGTGAATGAAATATAATTCCCTCCTTTAGACGCCTTTTTTTGCATGGGTTTGTCCTTAAAAAGGGTTTCCAGCTCCTGCTCTTTTGTTTTTGGAACGATAAACTTAAACATGTATATGGCAGGCCATTTATGTTCCTGATCCAGTTTTTCTCTAAATGCCTTATAGGTTGTCATAATTACTGGAAAATAAAATACCCCACGAGAACATTCCGGTGGGGTATCTGTTTTGTTTACAATATTTTAATAGAATCGGTATCTGTAATCCTTAATATCAGCATCATCCTTAATAGCTTCGCTGATGCCCTGAGACACAATGCTATAATTCCTCTGTTCTATTTTATTTTTTGAAGCAGCATAGTCTGCTATTTCTGTAGCAGGTGTCAGACCTTCCAGTTTGATAATTATTATGCCCATTTCTTCTTTTATCGGCTCACTTATCTCACCTTCTTTAAGTGAGAATGCACGGCCAATTGATTCGAAGGCTGTACCTACTGTTGGCAAGGAGTTATCTGTAAGTTTCAGGTTTGAAGAAGTTAAGATTTCTGCGTCATTCCCGTATTCCTTGCTGATCTCTTCGAGTGTTTTTCCTTTTAAACCGTTGAGCTTATTGATGATGTAATCACCTTTTTTCTGATTCTTCACAATTGAAGTAACGATGGATCTCACATCGTCAACAGAGGCTGTTCCTTCTTCCCGGACTTTTGTCAAAGAGGCAATGATGTACTGATCATCGAGTTCAATTACTTCCGATACATCTCCAACCTTTGTTTCTTCATCGTAAATCCACTGAATAACGCGTCTGGAGTTTTGTATCTGGTTGAAATTTCGTGCATTTTTTCCAATTCTTTCAGCCCGCAGAATGTTTAAAGTTGAATCCTGATTTGCGTTTTCTGTAAACTGATTGTAATTTTTACTTTCTGAAGCGAAAAAGTCAGCCTTCTTGAATGCTTTGTCTTTTGTTGCTTCACTTGGGATCATCTCACGTTCCACACTGGCAACGAGATAGGTTTTATTGTTAACAGGTTCGGTAACTTTTATCAGGTGGTATCCGAATTGTGTTTCAACTATTTTATTCACCAGACCTACATCTTTCTTCCCGAAGGCGGCTTCTTCAAATGGCTTCACCATCATGCCTTTACCAAACCAGCCAAGGTCGCCACCTTTACCGGCATTGGAATTGTCAGCACTGTTTTGTCGTGCAAGTTCTGCGAAGTCAGCTCCTGCTCTCAGTTGGTTGAGAAGATCCTGAGCTTTCTTTTTTGCAGCTGCTTTTTCAGCATCTGATTCATCTTTCCATTTGATAAGGATATGACTTGCCTTAACGAAGTCGGTGGTGTCTTCAATAATGTCTGTTATTTTGAAGAATGTGAACAGTCCGTCAATAAAGTAAGGACCTCTGACATCACCGGCGGTGAGGTTGGAATAGTTGTTTTGTAAATTTTTAGGCAGATCTTTTACCGATTGTCTGAAAAAATATTCAAGTCCGTCAGAGTTGTTCCTTGCGAAAACAGAATCTTCGGTACTGGCTTTAAAATCTGCTTTAATTTTATCCATTTCTTCATAGAAGAAGACCGAATCTTCGCTTGAGGGGACAACAGGAATAGAGACATAATCAAAATCCCTGCTTGCGTCCTGCTGGAAGGTTTCCTCGTTCTTGCTGATATAACTTTCCAGTTCACTGTCTGATACTTCTACCACAGAGTCGGATAGTGTATAGAAAGGAATATAAAGATATTTTATTTCTGCGATTGAATTTTCAGCATTGTACTGTTTCCTGGCTTCTGCTTCAGTAGCATAAATGGTCTTTGTAAGCAGGCTTTCATGCTTTACCCTTAATCTGGAAGGCCTCAGATTTTCCTGGAACATCATCCATGAATATTGCTGTTGAGGAGGTAATTTGCCGATGTCAGCGAGCATATTCACAATATATTCACGTTTGAATTCTCCGGTTTGAGGGTCTGTAGCTATTTGTTTTAATTCAGGGACTACATTTTTACCCTGGATCATATCCCACTCTTCATCATCCGTTACCTTTATGCCGAGGGCATCGTATTGTTTCTGGAAAGCGGTTTTTACAATAAGGTATTCCCAGGCTTGTTGCCGAATGGTAAACATTTCGGCTTCAGACGGATTCGTTCCCCTGTTGACCATATAATTGTTTTTCATCATATCAATTTCGTATTGATATGCTTCTCTTTCAATTACTTCGCCGGCGATCTCACCAACATCTGTTTTGTTTTTTCCCAATATAACGGAAGAAGGACCAAGTATGTCTCCTCCTACAACAAATAAACCTAAGGCGATGGCAACAATACCAACTGCCCAACCTGATTTTTGCCTGATCTTATTTATTAAAGCCATATTATTTTAATTAAAGTGCCGCAAAAATAGCTACTTAGATACTTAAAAACAAACAATTAAAAATTAAGAAAAAATCACTGCCCTTTAGGATCAATTTTTATCTGTATTTTATCAATTCTGTTTTCATCAATTGACTCGATGATAAAGGTAAAATGTTGAAAATTTATCACCTCGTTTTTTGCAGGAATATCTTCTGCAATGGTTAATATCAGTCCTCCAAGTGTATCATAATCTCCTTCCGGGAGGTTAAGCAGATATTTTTCATTCAGATAATCTATCTCCTGGCGGGCACTGAAAATATATGTATACGAATCAATTTTTTGTTCAAGAAGATCTTCCTCATCATGTTCGTCCTGTATCTCCCCGAATATTTCTTCTATGATATCCTCTATGGTAACAATCCCGGATGTCCCCCCGAATTCATCAACAACCAGTGCTATGCTTTTTCGTTCGGTGATAAACTGGATCATCAGTTCGTTCGCAAGCATCGTTTCCGGCACGATGGTTATCGGTGTGAGAATGTCGAATATTTTAGCAGGTTTTTTAAATAACTCAAGTGAATTACAATATCCGATAATGTCATCAATGGACTCTTTGTAAACAAGGATTTTAGAGAATCCGCTGTCGATAAATGCCTTTTTCAATTCCTCGATTCCGTCAGATATATCAACGGTAACAAGTTCGGTACGCGGCACCAGGCAGTCGCGTATTTTTATGGTTTTAAATTCAATGGCGTTGGAAAATATTTTTGCATCGATCTCCTGGGGAGCAGCTTCATGATGATCCTCCATGATCCTTTTGATGTATTGGTTGAGATCAGTAAATCCGAATACAGGTTTGTCCTCAGAATATTCAAGGCGCATTATTTTTACTATGAGCAGTTTCGAAAGCATTACGATAAGCCACACTGCCGGAAAAAATATAATGTAAATAAGGGATATCGGAATAGCGAATATGGCAAGCATCCTGTTCGGGCTTATCAGGAAGAAGCTTTTGGGAAGGAATTCTGCCGTGATCAGAACGATCAGGGTGGCAATAATCGTCTGGACCACAAAAACAGTCAGTTCGGAATACAGGAAGGCTGGCAGGTACTTTTGTATTGCCGGCTCAAGCATAAAGGCCATAAATATGCCATATAGTACTAAGGTGACGTTATTACCTATGAGGGTGGTGGTAATGAACCATGAGGGCTTTTTCAGAAAACCGGAAAAGATCTTTCCATAAAGAAATCCTTGCTGATTGCGCAGTTCGATCTGAAGTTTATCTGCTGAGATAAAAGCGATCTCAATGCCGGAGAAAAAGGCTGACAAGACCAGCGACACAAGTACAACAGTAAGATAAAATGGTTCAATCATTTAATACGGATCGATTTCCTTGAATTATTAAGTCTTATTGCCAAATATGATAAATAATGCTAAAAAAAGTAAAGAGTTGTAAAAAAACTTATTTAAGCAGGTGCAATGCTGGTTAATCATCCGAAGATTCTTCCTCATCTTCATCCATATCAAAATTACCTATCGGATCATGAATGGTGTATTCTGAAAAATCCTGATTTGCATCAAGCCCGTTTCCTGTGAGGATCTCTCCGTCTTTTTCAATCCGAACAAATTTATCCGTATACACACGTTCTTCTTTCAGATTCCAGAACAACTCTTCGGTATTGAGTTTTTGATTTTTATCCTTCCCATAGATCTCCACATTTCCGGTGGCTTTATAAACATCTTCTTCAAGCTGATAATAGCAATAGTCTGTTCTGAGAGTGGATAGAATGTTTTTGTCTTTGTCGTAAAACTCAAGGTATAATCCTTTTGGGAATTCTCTGTCGCCATTCTGGTAATCGTATTCCAAAGGAGCGGTAAGCTTGGTTTTGAGGTGTGCTGAGTCTGAGTACAGGTTTAACACATCCTCAACTTCCAGTATAGGTCCTGTATATTCTTCCAGGTCAAGCAGCTCTTCACTTTTAGGTTTGCACAGACTGAAGAGGAGCAACAGCAATAACGGAAAGATATGGATTATACGTTTTTTCATATAACAAAAAAGCGGTCATACCGATATATGACCGCTTTTTATGGATTCTTTAATTATCTTTTTTGTAACGAAACAGTTTCGCCGATCCAACAGCCAACTGTCATTTTATCCCCTTCATGAAGGTTCCAGGTAAAGATCTCTTCCATAGTAGGGAACTGTGCTTTCGCGCGGCTCATTCCCTGGGAATCACCAGCCAGTCTGAACATTTCATATGCGGCAAGATATACAGCTCTGTCTTCGACAGGA
>JBNKDZ010000519.1:0-2847 GCA_050288525.1 Cyclobacteriaceae bacterium | reverse complement strand
TAGTACCGGCAACTGTACCCATTGTCTCAGTGAATATACTTTCATTTCCAACAATAGATATATTTTCACTTATCTGATCGTCGGTAGTTGCAGAAGACGCCAAAAGCGTAAAGTTTCCGGTATTATCAAATGAAATGTCATCAAAAGTAGCAACACCTGCAACAGCTGTCTGTACCAGCGTTCCGACAAGATTGCCTGTTCCTGTATTTATGCTTATACTTATATCTCCGTTAAAATACTGGTCGACACTCCGGTCAGAACGAAGAGCCTCAATGGTAAAGGTCCCGATATTCTGGTTTACCAATCCAGTAGTTGGGAAACTTACAAATTCAAGATGATCTGCTGCTGCCCACACCATAAATTCATCCGATATTGTGATGCTGATCGGCCTGCTCATTGACAACGGATCACTTGCTGTTAATGTTGTTGTAGAATCGATGGTATTAAATGACAATGCATCAAATGTTGCAATGGCATCTGTTTCATTTACATCCGCAAATACTTCTCCTCCGTTCAGTTCTGCCCCATTTGAGGTTAAACTGATTTCATCATTTATATAATCAAAAGCAATATTGTTGTTCGCATCTGTAAACGCTACTCCTACTCCTGGTGTCATAATCTGATATTGCTGAACATCAGAGGGTTGTTGAACAAATAACAGGTGCGTAGGTGTTATTTCGAGTTTGTTTTTGGTAATATCAGATCCTAAGGTAAATGTCCCCAATTGTGAACTTGTATTCCCACTCTGAACAACTACATCGCTTTCAATAAGTTCAAACACAAAATTCTGATTGTCATCAGATCCGGCCGGCAACGATGACTGAACAGAAACACGCATATATATGGTGTTGCTGCTTCCAGCCCCATCCGGAACTGAAATTGGTGTTGTCGGAGTAAATTCAATACTATTCACCGTTACATTCATTGTTCCGTCCACAAGCATGCTGCCATTAAAAAAGCTTACTGCCAGCAACGATGATGCCCAGTCCGGAACTGAATTATTGGTTGATTGAGTTATCGTAAAACCTGTATAGATCGTAGGAAGGTCATCCTCATCATCGTCAGTGCCATTACCATCAAAAAGATTAAATGCCCATACCTGCTCTCCTTCCAGATCTGTGGTAATGGTCGGGATATTGTTCATAGATGATACAGTATCGGGTTCAGACAATGCGACTGCCTGAATAACACTGGAAGAAGAAGGTGTAACATTAAACGGATCACTAACAACAAATCCCGGGCTTCCCAATCCCAAAACATTATCCCTGTCAGTAGCAGTTAATGTGACTCCACTTGCCACATCCAATAGTTGAATTGACCCAAATGTTGCTAATCCGGAAGCATCAATTGCCTGATCCACCGGAGAATTATTCAACGTCGACCCTGTTGAAGTAATTTGTATAATGCTGGTCTCAAATCCCAGATCAATATTTCCGTTGGCATCCGTTAAGCTCACTACAACAGCCGGATCAATATTCTGTGAGACGGTTACATCAGTCGGTTGTTGCTGGTAGCGGACTTCGGTACCTGTAACATCGATCGTATTAACAACTGGTGTATTATCAGAAGTGGCGGTAAAAACTCCGGGATTTGAACTTGTATAACCATTTGAAGTAAGGACATTGGCATCCAGGATCTCAAAAACAAATTGTTGTCCGTCTGATCCTGATGGCAATGGATTCGCCAGTGATAACCTCATTGAGATCAACACATTGCTTCCTGCTCCCTGAGGAACTGATATGCTACCGGTGGGTATAAATAAAATACTGTCATTGTAGGCTGTGATGGTTCCCGCAATCGGTGTGGAAGAGGCATCAGCAAAAAACTGGATATCTTCAATAGCTGCTGACCAATCCGGTACTGTATTCCCTGTTCCTTTTGTAATGCGTATTTTTGTAAAATTGGTTGGTAAACCATCATTATCACTTAGTGTCCCGTCCCCATCATAAAGACGAAATTGCCATACCTGTACGCCCTCCGAATTGTCAGTAATTGGTGCATCATTAACAATAGAAGAAATTCCTGAGGCTTCAGATGATCCCTCTGCTATAACAACACTTTCACTTGCGCCAATCACATCAAAAGCATCGCTTACCTCATTTGGAATGCTCCCGGCATAGCCATTTACATCGTCAAACGTAAGTGTCCCGCTACCGGCATCGGTAAATACCAGATCAGAAAAATACGCCAGACCGTCTGACAGGATCTCTCCTATTGTATTTGAACTTCCGCTTAAGGTGACTCCGGAAGCAGTCACCCTGATCTCTTCTGTTTGAGCATCAAGGTCGATGTTGCCATTGTCATCTGAAAAACCTGCTACAACGGCAGGCGACATAATTCTGTTGACCACAACAAGAGAAGGCTGAGTGGTGATGGTAATTTTTGTAGGAACCACTTCAACACTAAAATTTGCAGAATTAAAATCTCCACCCGCAAATGTTGGAGCGAATTGTGATCCGGAAGCATCTGCTGTACACCCATGATCACTCGCATCAATCATAAACGAAAGTATCTCCCCTTCAATAAGATTTGTAGGATTGAAATAAATTCCAAGTGTTACATCCTGATTCGTCCCATCTGCGATATTCAAATTGCCCGCAGGAACAGGTATATCTATGTAGGTATCGGTAATAACCGGTGTGCCGATCGTTACCGGTGATCCGTCATTAAGTGTTACTCCCTGAATATGATTTGTCCAATCTGCCGTGTTTGTCACATTTGGCACCACACGTATATTGGTAATAATAGTCGGCTGACCGTCTGTAGTCCCCTGATCTGCTACATTAAAGGCAAAAACATCTTTTGCCAGACTTCCTGTATTTCGGTGTGTTGAAATGGTGTCTCCTG
>JBNKDZ010000518.1:0-4848 GCA_050288525.1 Cyclobacteriaceae bacterium | reverse complement strand
ATATAATAATATTTATCATAATGTAAGCAAAGATGCGAAAATATTATTATTGTAATTTAAAAAATTCAATAAAAGTTTAAAAAATCAACAATTACAACTATTAATCTCTACTTTACTTGCGTAGTAATGTCATTAAAATGCATAAATATGTGTTGTTGTGTGTAAATAAGTATTAATGAATCGTTGTTAATAACAATAATTATTTGTTTTGTGCTTCCTGATATTTCCGATAATCCTAATTATTATCCGTGTATTTTGAATATTTCACCTTTTTATTAAGATATTTGGACTGAATTATGAACAATACAATTCATGCACCTTTTTAAAACCACGCTACTGATTTTTACAATAATTGTAATTATACCTTCTTACGGACAAAAGGTTTCCGGAAAGGGAAGTCGGGGGCATGGAAATTTAAATGAAAATCCAACAGACACCATTGCGTACAGGAATGTTTCAAACCCAACTGATCCTACGGCACGAACTTCTAAAGTTTCTGTAATAAACCGTACTAAAGAAGTGCATTCTTCAGGAAGCTCAGTATTGGCAGATGTACTGCTTTCAACGGGTTTTAATGATGTCTCCGGAGAGCAGAAACAGCCATTATTCTCAAAAATGGAAATGTTTACCACAACAGGCTCAGGCGGGGATATTGTTCCTTCAATACAATTGTTTCCTGGTGTTCAATATGCTGAAGATATTACCGGGCTCGTCGTCAGGGGAGGGGAGGCCGGTGAATCGGTTATTGTACTTGATGGGATGACTGTTCAGAATCCGTATTATTCCGATGTTCCGGGGCTTGCTCAGCGAAGCAGGTACAAGCCCTTTCAATTCAGGGACATTTCTTTTAATAATGGTTGGTTCCGTGCCAGATATGGACAGGCATTATCTTCGGTGTTAGCGCTGAAAACCACAGATGTTCCAGAAGTGAGCAATGTTGATATAGACTTGAATTTTACCGGTCTGACAGTGTCAGGAGTGAAAAAATGGGATGGCTCTGCATTCCGAGCGGGCGTATCTTTACGGAATTTAATGCCTTACTATCATACGGCTACCTCAAATTATGATTTTTATAAAAGTCCGGCAGGAGGCGACTTATCTATGATGTATCTTCTTCCGGCTTCAGGTGATAAACTGTTAAAAATATTCTATTCCGGTGATTTTATTGAAAGCGGAACCAAAGTGTTTGATCCGTTTAATCCGGGTAATCTGGTCTCTTTTGATTTGCTCACGAAACACAATTATATGGGTGCTTCCATTGAGAAAAGGGAAGGGAAATGGCAATACTTTGCGGGAGGTACTTTTGATCATAATCAGGATCGTTCACGATATCAGAACGATGTAAATAAAATCTACAATACCAACTGGCGGGTTCAGTTTAGAGGTGAAGGGATGTATTATCCTGTTAGAGGGTTAGAACTGCGATTAGGCATGGAGGTACATCGCTACAGGTATGGATACCGTTACAGAGCTAATTCATCTTCTTTTGACGAGACGTATGTATCGGTTTATCAGGAATCAGAATGGGAAATTAACGACCTGGTTTCTTTGTATGAAGGAATAAGGGTGGATCATAGTGATCTGGTTAAGAATACTGCAGTGGCACCACGGTTGGGATTGGCATTCAGGGTATTTTCTTTTGGGCAGTTGTCCATGTCTGGGGGATTATTTTATCAGCAAGCTGCCAACAAATATCTTCTTTCAGGCTATACGCCGGATTTACAAAAGGCTACACACTACACCGTAAATTATACCTATGAAAAGCAGGGATATCATTTCCGGGTAGAATGGTTTCACAAGAGCTATGACCAGATGGTCCGTGAATTGGCAGAAAATGGATATGATCCGAATCCATACCGCTTTATTACAGGTCCGGTCGATAATTCAGGATATGGCCATTCTGAAGGATTGGAAATATTCTGGATGGACAAACATTCTGTAAAAAATATTGATTATGGGATGACATACAGCTTTTTGGATACAAAACGACTGTATGAGAATTTTCTGCAGTCGGCTACACCGGCCTTTGCTTCGGATCACAATATGAATGTACACATACGGTGTCATCTATCCAGCAGGTTGGATGTTGGTTGTATGTACAAATATGCTTCAGGAAGGCCTTATTACGATCCTACAGGAGAATTTATGAAAAGCAGAACACCTGAATTTCATAACCTGTCGCTGAACTTTTCGTATCTGACTTCCCTGGATAACTGGGGAATGGTTTTTTACGGAGGAATCGAAAACCTGCTTAACCGTGAAAATATTGTCGGATTTCAGTTTAAGGAGAACAATCCTGCTCCAGTACCGGTACTACCTGAACTTGGCCGTTCGTATTACCTGGGCATACGCATGTCACTCCCCTGATGTCACTTCATTTCGAGTACTTTAAACTCTACTCTTCTGTTTAGCGCTCTTCCCGCCCGTGTTGCATTGGTTGCCACCGGCATCAATTCACCATATCCTTTATAGATGATGTTGTCTTTCGGAACACCACTTAAGAGAATATGATTTACAACTGATTTAGCTCGGTTTTCGGATAGCTTTTGGTTTAAAGCCTCACTTCCCTGGCTGTCTGTATGGCCGGAGATCTCAATTTTGGCTTTTGGATTATCCAGCATGAAAATAATTACCCGGTTCAACTCCGGAAACGATTCTTCCTTAAGCTTGGCACTTCCTGTTTCGAAGAAAATATTGTCGAGTTTTACAGCTTTACCAACTTCAACGGGAACAAGGTTGAGATCTTTCATGATTTTTACTTTCCCTTTTTCATTGGTTAGGTTGATGTACTCGGTAACAGGGAGGTAATTGGGGGTTGTGGCGTTCAGGGTGTACGAAGCTCCTGTTTTGAGATTTATAGCATATTGATATAGTGTGTCGGGAATAACAGTTTTTATGTATTCATGATCATTTACCAAAATACGTATCTCGATTCCCGGATCGATAGGTTTGTGCGTGTCCATGTTCAGGATTCTTCCGGTGATCATCGCTGTGTTTATGTCTTCTACATATAGATTCTTACGTATCGTGTCCATCGGACTGGCAAATATGAGGTCTGCATTATCCAGGACGGTGCCGAAATTTTCAGCATGCACAAATAACCTGTAATCATATCCGGTATTCAATTTTAGCAGATAACGGCTTTCTTCCGGGGCAATTATAGCCGTGTCAACTTCCAGTCCGTCTACCAGTACGGTCGGTTTATTTGCCATCGGCACGATCGAATTTGTACCTTTGATCATAATATTGCCGGTAATTATAGCATAAGGTATTTGTGTGATATGGATGTCTTTATTGATTACCTGATGTTCGTTAATATTCCGCCCGTCAATAACGACGGTGTCAGAGATCCCGTCCGGAACCCTGGCCGTAATCTCAAATAATTTCCCGAAAGGAAGTTTCATCTCAAATTGTGATGTGATGGAATCAAGGGTTATTTCTTCTGCAACAGGTTCATGTACAAGCAGGTTAAGTCCTGTTGAAGCATACGGATTGTTGTTGTGGTCGAGGACGGCACCTTTGACAAGGATATAGGGTTTGTCTTCAAACAGTTTTATGCGGTAGATGTCGCCTCTCCCTTTTGAATTGAAATCTGAGACGTAGTAGGCATAATTTCCTTTTTCGTTAATTTTGAAATAGGCCTCCCATCCGGACGAATTGATGGTATCGGAAATTGGTTCAGGGATGGTCCATTCTTCCCAGTCCAGTTTGTTTTTGCGATGCGTCACATAGACGTCGTAGTTATGTAAACCGTCTTTGCGGTTCGAAGAAAAGTATATATGTTCATCATCATTCGTAATAAACGGGGTTTGGTCATCAAATTTTGAGTTAAACTCTCTGAACCTGACAGGTCGTGACCATTTTCCCTTTTCATCTTTTGTGCACAGGAACAGATTGGAATTCGTACCGTTTACTTTGGCGCTGAAAGAGAATAAAAGTATGGTTTCTTCATTATTCATGTAGGCGTAACTGAAATAGCCTTCATTGCGTGTAGTGTACCCCGGTATTTTTATCGGTTCAGGATTTGTCCAGCCCTTATCGGTTTTTCGGACCATGGAAAGGCCTCTTTTCAGCCATTTTGTGCCGTTTTTGTTGAAAACACCATTTATAAGGAATGAGTTGCCATCTTTTGTAACTGCGAAAAGGCTGTTGTACTGAGCGATGTTCAGACTGTCGGAGGCCCTTTGTGGCTCTGTGAAATTTCCGTTCGGATCTATCGTGCTGAACCAGATATCCTGGGAGCCTTCAATACCATATTTATTTTTGTAATGATTAATACGCATGAAATACAAGGTATTCCCATCCGGTGATAAGACCGGGTTGGCTTCTTCATATTCGCTGTTAACAACTTCGAGGTTTTCGGGTAAAAAACCATTCTGTGCTGTAATCGTAGCATTAACAGCTGTCAAAAGTAATAGTAGTGCGAGATACTTTTTCATTGTGTTAATAAGTTAAAAATCCTTATAACCGGTAGAATTAGGCAGATAGTCCTGACTTCTATTCCAGTTGAATATCAGATTTAGTCCAAAACGGACATTTACTGAATGTATATTTTTGTAATTAAAGGGTGCCGAAAATATGTTATCACTTACAACGTAAAACTGAATCGGCGATTTTGTTATCGTTATCCCTCCGCCAAAGTTGTTAAATGAATTATGTATGGCAGAGTAACTGAGAGCCAGATTGAAGGTTTTTCCGATATCTTTGTTTATGGAAGCGGCAACACCTCCAAGTTTACTTTTACGGAATTTTTCACCGAAGAGAACTATTCCAGTGGTAATTGTTCTGTTTAATTTATACGATCCGCTCAAATAGATCCTTGTAGGCAAGGATGAGTAGTATTTGCCG
>JBNKDZ010000517.1:0-6733 GCA_050288525.1 Cyclobacteriaceae bacterium | reverse complement strand
TTTAGAGCATTTTAAGCCAACAAGTCCAGATCCCTGATAAGGATGCGTCTACGGTCGAAATTAATTATATTCTTCTCTTTCAGCTCATTTAATATTGTTGTAACTGTCTGCCGGCTTGTGCCGGTAAGTGCAGCAATATCTTTGTGTGTCAGATAATTTTTAACCATCATCTCGTATCCTACCTTCTTACCTTTCTCCCGGACCCATTCATGAAGAAATTCAATTATCCGTGTCCTGGAATCCTTATACACCAGCGATTCAATCTTCCTTTCCAGCCGACAGATCCGAAGACCGATCAGTTTATATATTTTCAGATTCAGGGCTTTATTTTCAGCCATGAGTTCTTCCATATTCTCAATACTCATCGGACATATCATAGTATCATCATCAAGGGCCTGAGCAAAATCAGTCCTTTTCTCCTCCCCAATAAGTGCAAGCTCACCGAATATCTCGCCTGCCGAAAGTATGGCCCGTGTCATTTCACGACCGTCTTCTCCATAACTCCCGATCTTAACCCGTCCCTGAGCAATAAGAAAGATGTTTTCAGATGGCTCATTTTCAAAGTAAATGAAATCACTCTTTTTATAGTTCTTTATTGTATGCTTCTCTTTCAACTGAGGCGTTTTGTGCGGACAGAGTATCTTATAAAGATCTACATCCTCAAAATACCAGATATTATGTTTGTTACTCATCAACCAATTATATTGCTTTCTAAAAATTAATTAATTTACCTTAATGATATCACTCGTAAATCCATAAAAGAATCATTAAAATGACTTTTTGACCATACAGATAAAACTCGTTCAGAAATACACATTCACAACCTATTTGCATAACTGATAAAGCCCTATATTTGTTCATACAATTGAAATAACAAACATGGCCTGAACATACAGAAAAGAAGAAAAGAAAAAATTCTATCAAACAAACAACAAACTAACCAGTGCCTCAGAATAAAAGAAGATTATAATCATGGATAAAGGTGACAATAATCATATTTTATCGGCTGATTATTATGAAATTTTGTAACCCCATTTGTTTACACTATTCTCAAAAATTTATATGAAAGCAACACATATTGAACATTTAGGAATTGCCGTTGCAAATCTTGAAGAATCTATTAAGTACTATGAAGATGTGCTTGGCTTTAAATGCTATTCCATCGAAGAAGTAGCAGACCAGAAAGTTCGGACTGCATTTTTTCAGGTTGGACAAACAAAAATAGAATTGTTAGAGTCTACATCTCCTGACGGTCCTATTGGAAAGTTTATCGAGAAAAAAGGAGAAGGCATACACCATATTGCCTTTGCTGTTGAAAACATTGAAGATGCCTTAACTGAAGTAAAGGAAAAAGGCATACGACTGATTGATGAAAAATCCCGTCCGGGCGCTGAAGGACTGAGCATTGCCTTCCTTCATCCAAAGTCAACCCAGGGCGTATTAACTGAATTTTGTGAAGATAAGAATAAATAAAATTAACCCTC
This sequence comes from Cyclobacteriaceae bacterium, assembly GCA_050288525.1. Classification (GTDB taxonomy): domain Bacteria; phylum Bacteroidota; class Bacteroidia; order Cytophagales; family Cyclobacteriaceae; genus JBNKDZ01. Next base: position 5,249 of record JBNKDZ010000517.1, on the reverse strand, counting down.
AGGTTAGTTAGTTATGAAAAATCAAGAGAAAATTAATGAACTCATTGAAAAACGCGCGGAAGCTCGTTTAGGAGGTGGAGAAAAAAGAATCGATTCGCAACATCAAAAAGGCAAATTTACTGCCCGTGAGCGTATCGAAATGTTACTGGACGAAGACAGTTTTGAAGAGTTTGACATGTTTGTCACTCACAGAACCAAATCGTTTGGCTTAGACAAGGAACAGTATCTTTCTGATGGAGTAGTTACAGGGCACGGCACTATTGATGGTCGTGTTGTGTATGTATTTGCACAGGACTTTACTGTATTTGGCGGATCTCTTTCTGAGACATTCGCAAACAAGATCTGCAAGATCATGGATCAGGCAATGAAAGTTGGCGCTCCTGTTATTGGTTTAAATGACAGTGGTGGAGCAAGGATTCAGGAAGGTGTACGAAGTCTGGCCGGTTATGCAGAGATCTTTCAGCGGAATATAATGGCATCTGGTGTAATACCTCAGATATCAGCAATTTACGGGCCTTGTGCCGGAGGAGCTGTTTATTCACCAGCACTGACCGACTTTATTGTGATGACTGACAAATCAAGTTATATGTTTGTTACTGGTCCGAAAGTAGTAAAAACGGTAACAGGCGAAAACATCACAACAGAAGAACTTGGTGGTGCCAATGTACACTCTACAAAATCGGGTGTTTCTCATTTCCTTGTTCAGGATGAGGAAGAAGGCATGCTTGTTATCCGCAAATTACTCAGCTACCTTCCTTCAAACAATCTGGAGGATCCCCCGGTAATCGAGACCAAAGATCCGATTGACAGACTGGATGATGCATTGAATGCAATCATACCGGAAAATCCGAATAAACCATATGATATTCTGGATGTAATCCACTCCCTGGCTGATGAAAATGAATTTTTAGAAATTCAGCGTAATTATGCAAAAAACATTGTAGTTGGATTTGCCCGGTTTAACGGAATGCCTGTTGGCATCGTTGCCAACCAGCCCAGTTTCCTTGCAGGTGTCCTTGACATTGATGCTTCACGAAAAGCAGCAAGGTTTGTTCGCTTCTGCGACTCCTTCAACATTCCTATTGTAACGCTGGTTGATGTACCTGGATTCCTGCCCGGTAGCGGACAAGAATATGGCGGAATCATTATCCATGGCGCTAAATTATTATTTGCATATGGAGAAGCAACTGTTCCGAAAGTAACAATTACCTTAAGGAAATCATACGGTGGAGCACACGACGTAATGAGTTGTAAACAGCTTCGTGGTGACATCAATTATGCATGGCCAACTGCCGAAATTGCAGTAATGGGTGCTAAAGGTGCTGTTGAAGTATTAGAAGGTAGAAAAATAAGCCAAATCGAAGACGAATCAGAAAGAACGAAATATATCAGCGAAAAAGAAGCTGAATATGAAGAGCGTTTTGCTAATCCTTATCAGGCAGCAAAATATGGTTTTATCGATGATGTCATTGAACCCAGAAACACCCGATTCAGGATTATCCGGGCTTTACAGACATTGGCGACTAAGAAGGATTTTAATCCTGCTAAGAAGCATTCCAATATTCCACTTTAAAAATTCAGGATTATGAGATTATTAAGTGAAGTTGTATTTGATACTTCAAAAATCACCAGTGAGGATCTGATCCTTACGGTGGTGGGATATGTAATCGTATTTATCGCATTGATTTTATTGTATTTTGTTTTTCAATATCTTCCTTTATTGTTGAATATCAACCTGAAAAAAAAGGCTGACAAGAAAACATCAGAAGACAAGGTCCTTAGCGATGTAACGATTACCGGTGAAGTAAGTGCGGCGATAAGTGCCGGGTTATTCATGTATTTCAATGAAATGCATGACGACGATAATACAGTGTTGACAATCAAGAAAATTTCAAAGCGTTATTCGCCTTGGAGTTCTAAAATTTACGGAGTTACAAGAGGTCTTAACAGGAGATTTTAATTATGAAAAAGTTTAAGTTCACTATTCGTGGCAACGAATATGAAGTCCAGATAAATTCTTTTGAGGATAATATAGCTGAGGTAGATGTAAACGGTTCGATCTACCAGGTAGAGTTGGCACAATCGGTGCAAACTACCAAAACCCCTAAGCTGGTCAGGGCTAACCCGATCAAGACTAAGGAAAAATCGCTTGCTCCCGCTTCAGGATTAAGTAAGGTTGATGCACCTTTACCAGGTACCATTTTTAAGGTTTTGGTAAAAGAAGGAGATGAAGTTAAAAAAGGTCAGACGATTATAATATTGGAAGCCATGAAGATGGAGAACAATATTCTGGCTGAAAAAGATGGCGTTGTTAAATCTCTTAAGGTATCAGAAGGTTCTTCTGTACTTCAGGGAGATGTATTAGTAGAAATAGAATAAGTCAATCTTATGAAGAGATTAGTAACAGTAATTGGGATAATAGCAATATTATCAGCAGTTTGGGCTTTTTTCCCAAAAAGTCAGGCCACCAGTGTTTCTTCCACTGAAATAACAGTAGCACAGCAGGTATCTACGGATAACACTGCTGATGAAGAAGTTACGCAGGCTGAAACAAAAAAACAATCGGGAATGCTCAGAGGGCTCAATACCTTCCTTGCTTATACCGGATTTGTAAATGTCACTACAGGTCACCTTGTGATGATAGCTGTAGGATTGTTTTTTCTTTTTCTGGCCATTAAGTATGATTATGAACCTCTTTTACTGGTTCCAATTGGTACCGGTATTCTGATAGGAAACATCCCCTTTGTCGCCAATGCCGGATTGCAGGTAGGTATATACGAAACAGGTAGTGTTTTAAATTACCTTTATTACGGTGTGGTAAAAGGGATTTATCCTCCACTGATATTTCTTGGCATTGGTGCTATGACGGATTTCTCGTCGCTTATTAGTAACCCAAGACTGGTATTATTAGGTGCAGCAGCGCAAATTGGTATTTTTCTTACTTTCCTGGGCGCTCTTATGCTCGGATTTAAAGCTCCTGAAGCTGGTGCAATTGGTATCATCGGAGGTGCAGACGGTCCAACAGCGATTTTCCTTTCTTCGAAACTTGCAAACGGGATAAACATTTTATCGGACGGTACAACAGTAAAAAACCTGATCGGGCCTATCGCTATAGCAGCCTATTCCTACATGGCTCTGGTTCCTGTAATACAGCCTCCGATCATGAAGCTTCTTACTTCCAAAAAGGAACGACTCATTCGCATGAAGCCGCCACGTGCTGTTTCTAAAACTGAAAAGATCCTTTTCCCGATCATTGGATTGTTGCTTACCACATTTATATCACCAAGTGCCTTGCCGCTGTTAGGTATGTTGTTCTTCGGAAACATCCTTAAAGAATCAGGCGTAACAGAACGACTTGCAAATACAGCACGTAACTCAATGATTGATATTGTTACTATCCTGTTGGGTCTGACTGTAGGTGCTTCAACACAAGCTGATATTTTCATCAATCCTGAATCGATGTTAATCTTCGGCTTGGGTGCTCTTTCATTCATGATAGCTACTGCTGGTGGATTAATATTCGCTAAAATCATGAACCTGTTCCTTAGTGAAGGAAATAAAATTAATCCGCTTGTTGGAGCAGCCGGGGTTTCTGCCGTACCGGATAGTGCCCGTGTTGTTCAAAATGAAGGATTGAAAGCTGATCCAACAAATCACCTGTTGATGCATGCCATGGCACCAAATGTTTCCGGTGTTATCGGATCTGCAGTGGCAGCGGGTATTTTATTAAGCTTTTTATATTGATGCAAAATTTTGTTTGACATATAATTTTAAAATTGGCCGGTTTATACCGGCCTTTTTTATTATAGCTCTTTCACATATGATGGAAATTCGTCCAGAAATGTATAGCTCTTCGCTTCATAATCCATCCTGCAGATATAAAATCCCAATCCATTGGTTATGGCAAGGTATTCTGCCTTGTAATGCTGATTGTACACAGATAACTGGTTAAAAGATTTTTGAGTTAATGGTACCTTTGCCGACTTGCACTCGATTACCATAAACACTTTCCCGTCTTTCGTATACACAACGACATCACTTCGTTTCTGTAATTGATTATATTTTAATGCATCTTCGAGTGTAGTTAATGCTTTGGGATATTTTAAATGGTGAATCAGATAATGAACCAGGTGTTGTCGTACCCACTCCTCAGGAGTTAACACCACATTTTTCTTTCTCAGTATATCAAATATCCAGACCTTGTTACCGGATCGTTTTAACTGACATTCAAAGGGTGGAAAGATCAATTGTTCCATTTATTTTTAGGTATAGCTATAAAAATAGGAATTGAAGATCGATTTTCAAGCCCTATTTTATACATAACCCAAAATTAAAGAATATCAATCTGTTGTTTCTTCAAATAATATCTTTTTTCTTTGGTGTCAGTTTTTTGGATTTATATTTTGTCCATCTAATATATAGAGTAATATGATTGCTGAACATATTCAGCCTTGGTTTGTTATTGGGGTTGTCGCTGTTTTATTTTTTGTTATATACAAAGAATATCTCCGTGCCTCGATTAGTTTTATGCTGGCAGTGCTGATCCTCAGTATAACGGGCATACTGGATGCTCATGAGGTACTATCGGGGTTTTCCAACGAATCCATTGCGTCTGTCCTGATGCTAATTCTTATCACAACCGGTATCCGAAAAAACTTTCAGATTGAACTATTATTTGATTTCTTTTTTAAAAAGGCACGGAATTACCGGGGATTTCTGATACGTATGATGAGCCAGGTAGCTATCCTTTCTTCATTCATAAACAACACCCCTATCGTAGCATTAATGACACCCTACGTGGTCGACTGGGGCAAGAAGAATAATATTTCGCCTTCAAAACTACTCATCCCCCTTTCATATGCTGCCGTACTCGGAGGGATGGTAACACTTATCGGTACCTCAACAACCTTGGTATTGAACGGATTTATCGAAGACTTTGGATATCCTTCACTAAAACTCAGTGATCTGTTTATAACCGGGTCCATTGTAGCCGTAGCCGGGATATTATTTATTGGCTTTGTCGGCCCCAAATTACTTCCCAATCATACAGACATCCTTAAATCGTATACGGAGAACAAGCGGGAGTTTATTACTGAAACCAGGGTGCTGGCACAATCCAGACTAATCAACAAAAGTGTTATTGAAGCAGGATTGCGTAAATTGAAAGGCGTCTACCTCGTAGAAATCTTACGGAATGACCGGGTGATCTCTCCTGTCGGCCGATCCGAAATCATCCAGGAAAACGACAT
>JBNKDZ010000516.1:0-7283 GCA_050288525.1 Cyclobacteriaceae bacterium | reverse complement strand
AACCATGTCTGACTGGAGATTAAAGAAATCGGATGCAGGGGCACCATTGGGGAGGTCCGTGTCAAGTACCATGATCCCGTCATGACCGGTGCCGAGTCCGAGTTCATCTTCGGCACAGATCATCCCTTCGGAAACTTCACCTCGTATTTTGGCTTTTTTTATTTTAAATCCTTCTTCACTTCCGGTAGGGTAGAGTGTGGCTCCTGCGGTGGCAACCACTACTTTCTGACCCTTGGCGACATTGGGAGCTCCACAAACGACCGGGATCAGTTCACCGGTTCCGATATCTACTTTTGTGGTGGAGAGCTTATCCGCATTCGGATGTCTGTCGCATTCGATCACTTCTCCGATAACCACCCCATTTAGTCCGCCTTTGATGCTTTCAGTCTCTTCGAGTCCTTCTACTTCGAGTCCGGTCATGGTCAGTGTATGGCTGATTTCTTCGGGTGATTCGTTTATTTCAATATAATCTTTAAGCCAGTTTAATGATATTTTCATGCCTCTTATTATTTCTTCATTCGTACGGAACCTGTTCTCTGATTTTTGTGGTATTTACGGAACGATCCCTGTCTTTTTAAAAATTTTGGTAAAAATAGTTAATTACTTCTTTCGATACGCATATTAATGACTAAAATCAACGTTTTTCTCTCCTGCCAATATTGGTACAGACAATCGGTTTTCATCCGGAGGGATGGTGCAATGATATTTCAGGTTGTATGAACAGTATGGATTGTAGGCTTTGTTAAAATCAATTTCTACTTTCAGGCTGTCAGTTTGCAGTATTTCCAGATATCTTCCGCCACCATACGTTTCTTCACCACTGGTCTTATCGAAGAAAGGTAAAAATATAAGTTTGTCATATTCAGGATCGGAGTATTTAAATAAGGTGAGCTGGTGTTGGGCCCCTGCAAGTTCAAATTCAGCGACTCCGTATTTGATATATTCACGGCTTTTGGCATCCCGTACTCTCATTGTAACGATTTCATTATCGATGGCTGGAATAAGATCAGCTAATATCCTGTATGTGGAATCAACCGGATAATAGGATAGGTGGGTAAAAGAAGCTTTTGTGCTGTCTGCAAGGGGAGAATCTTCTGCAGTTTTCATATATATATCTTTTTCTTCCCGTTCATCTTCGATCATTTTTATATAACCATAATGAATTTCTTCCGGGATTGTATCTGTTGCTATATTCTGGTCAGCAGACATTCGTCTGTTTATGAAAGTATACAGGACGATCAGGGCTATACCTGCCAGAATCAGTGTAATGCCAATCTTTCTCTTCATGATATGCTGAATTTTATTTTAGGAAAACAAAGGTAGTGAATATTCTTAATCAATCGGTATTTCCGGTGATTAGAATACGGATGACACAGGGCTAAGCGCAGAGTGCAGAGGGTATTTCCGATTTCGGAGAAGTCAAATAATTGTAGAAGACTATTGTAATAACAACCAACCCCTGTAGGGGCTATATCCAAGAGAAAAGTAACTGAGGTGCGATAAATCATGGGTATATTTCTGAGGGTATTTTTTCATTGGCAGGCGTAAAAAGTGTTTATTTCATAAGGAGATACTTGAATGTCTTAAAGATAAACGCTTTGCGCTGTGCTCTTTGCCCTTTGCTATTGAGTGGAACAATTTATTTTTCTCCCCTTTCCATATTTATAGACTGATCCAATATTATTAATAAACATATTGGAAGGCGGTCAGAGCATACCTTCATCGGCAAAGCTGTAATATCCCGAATTGCTGAAAATAAGGTGGTCCAGTATGGGGATGTCGAGCATGTTGCCTGCTTCCCTGAGTTTTTTTGTAAGACGAATATCGGCATCACTGGCTTTTAAATTGCCGGAGGGATGATTATGAATGAGGATGATCGAAGATGCCAGGTTTTCAATGGCTGTTTTATAAATTATTTTAGGATCCACGACAGTCCCGGATATGCCTCCGCTACTTATCTGACATTTTTTTATAACGATATTGGCTCTGTTGAGAAGGATTATCCAGAAGGCTTCATGCGGAAGGTCGAGAAGGTCGGACTTGATGTATTCGTAGGAATCCCGGGAGGATTTTATTTGGGGCTTTTTCTGAATCTCGGATGTTTTTCTGCGTCTTCCGAGTTCAAGTGCGCTAATGATATTGATGGCTTTGGCTACGCCGATGCCTTTAAACTGCATAAGGTCCTGTATAGATAATCGGGCAAGTTCGTTTAAGTCGTTCCCTGCTTTATTCAGGATTATTTTTGCAAGATCTACGGCACTGAGTGATCTGGTTCCGGAGCCTATCAGAATTCCGATAAGTTCTGCGTCGCTGAGTACGGAGCGGCCTTTGTGAATTAATTTTTCTCTGGGGCGATCTTCTTCGGCCCAGCTCAGGATGTTCAATCCGGTTGTGTTGTCTGGCATTCTCGTGTTGTTTTAGCTAAAAAGTATACAAATAAAAGGAAATGCCGTCAAATAAAAAAGCCCCGCCATAAAGATGACGGGGCTTTTGTTTATATCTCTAATATCTTAGTTCTGCAATGCTTTTACCAATTTACTCAATTTGGATTTGTTGTTTGCAGCTTTGTTCTTATGGATAATGTTTTTCTTGGCAAGTTTATCCAAAAGACTTGATACTTTTTGGTACAAGGTGAATGCTTCTTCTTTATCATGTGTATTTCTGAGCTTCTTGATAAAGGTTCTTGTGGTTTTCAGGAAATACCTGTTTTGAAGCCTTTTAGCTTCGTTAGCTCTAATTCTTTTAAGTGCTGATTTATGATTTGCCATGTTATATTAAAATTCTTCCTTAAAATTTCAGGATGCAAATGTAAACGTAATATTTTGTTTTGGCAAGTATGTGGGTGGAATTTTTGAAAAAGGAGCAAGGAACAAGGTGCAAGGATCAAGGGATGGACAGGATGTAAATAACAATAAATAACTTACTATTTATCAGGAGAGATGTTAAATTGACAGGATGAAAATTGTAATAGTTCCGAATGCTTTCAAGAACAGTCTGGATGTGATGAAAACTGCTCAGGCTATTGAAAGAGGGGTGTTAAAAAGCCGCCTTTCGGCTGAATTATTCTCTTTTCCGATTGCAGATGGGGGTGATTCAACCCTCGAAGTTTTCCGGAGGCTTTACAAATGCGGAGAGGAAGTTTCTACTGTTCGTGGTCCTTTGGGAGGTGAAGTGGAGGCTGACTGGTTGCTGACGGAAGACGGAAAGACGGCCATAATAGAGATGGCAAGAGCTTCGGGTATAGGACGCCTGAAAAGTGCTGAAGCGGATCCGATGAAAGCAAATACCTATGGCACCGGGCAATTAGTACTTGAGTCAATAAAAAGAGGTGCGCGAAAAGTGATCATCGGGCTTGGGGGAAGTGCCACAATTGATGGAGGAACCGGTATTCTGCAGGCTTTGGGGGCACAGCTTTATTGCAGGGAGCGGGATCTTGTTGAGAACACCACGAACCCGGTTTTAAAAACCGTTTCAATCGATCTTACGGGTATTGAAAAAGCGGTTTTTGAAACAGAATTTATGCTGTTGTGTGATGTGGATAATCCTTTGTTGGGTGATCATGGTGCTGTGAAGGTTTTTGGCCCGCAGAAAGGTGCGACGGAGAAGGATATGCAACTTTTGGAAGAGGCATTATTTAAGTGGAACAATCTTTTAACGATCTCAATGGGCAGGGATCTGTCGACGATGAAAGGAGGCGGGGCAGCAGGGGGCATTGCCGTTATGATGAAGGCTTTGTTTAAATGCAAAACAGAAAGTGGCATAGATTTTCTAATTCGGGAGACCGGTCTGGAGGAGAAAATCCGGGATGCGGATCTGGTGATAACTGCCGAGGGTAAAGTGGATCGGCAGACGTTGGGTGGTAAAGGGCCTGCAGGGATCGCGAGGATTGCAGAAAAATATCATGTTCCGGTAATCGTTTTGGCTGGTAAGGCAGAAGATCCTGAATTGTTGAACGGTCTGTTTACTTCTGTATTTTCAGTATCCAATGGAGCGCAGTCGTTGGAAGAGGCATTACAAAGTACCGAAACAGATCTGGAAAATATGGCTGAGCAGATTGGGAATTTATTAGCTATTGAAAAAAAATAAATTCACCCCGTTAAGAAGTGAATTTATTTATGATTTTTTGATATGCCTGTTTGTACTAGAAAGAATAAATTGCGCTTAGCAATGCACGGACATTCGATACCGAAGTTGTTTCGTCAGGCACATAATTTTCATCATAATCAGAACCATAAGCAGCAGATGTGTATTCGAGTTCGAAGGCAATTTTTGTTTTGTTGGATATGAACACGGCTCTAGGAGAAATACGGACCAGAGATTCTATATTGGTTCCGAGCCCGTATACCGGATTAGAAGCATTTGACATTGCTTCTTTGGTTCCGTTATTTTTCAGATAACCTCCGAAGAGACCTACCTGGAAATTCGGGTCATTTGTATGAATCTCACCCCATATAGTAGTGTTTTTAAGGGGTGTATACGATCGTTTATCTGTAGTGAGATTTTCAACATCTTTCACCGCGAATCCGCTGATAGACAAGAGATCGGCAATATTTTCACCATAACGCCATTGAAGTTTGAAGGTTACCGGATCCAGTTTAACCTTTGTAAATATGATGGAAGAAAATCCGCTAACTTTTTCATCTACCTTATAATTTGTTTCAGATACTAAACGCGGAACAATGGTTTTTAAAGCGATACCGGCACCGAGGAGGAATTCTTTGTTAAGGTCTTCATTTTTAGAACCATATTGAACCTGAAAATGCATATCCGGTACGCCTGAATTACTCAGATAGGCGGATGTGGCTCCAGCAGGGCCCCTTGAAGTATAATCACGCTGTCCTAAAGCTGCTAATATCCATTGAAGTGAACCTGTTTTTTGTGTGATCCTGAGTTGTGGATTGCGGGCAAAAGACTGTAATGGTGTGCCTGTATTGAAGGAAACTGTACCTGGGAAGCATCCTGTTACAAAGAACGGGTTCCAGGTCTGACCGGCCAGTAATTCGGTGTTTTCCCAGTTAAGTTTGATATAGGCATGGCGCAACCTGAACAGGTTGATATTGTCGTTTGCCTGCCCGAAGAAGTCGCCTTCGATGACGCCGGTGGTTTTAGCGCCAAATGCTTCCGGACCTTTGGCAGTAAGGTTTATGCGTGACTGGATTGACAGGAAGTTAAAGTTTGATTTGGCATTGATGTCATTGCCATCCGCATCAGGGCTTTCAGGAGCAGGCCAGAGCAGGAAGTGTCCTTCCCTGGCTGAGACCGTCTGACGGGAATCATAAAAGAAGTCACTTTTCACAAACCCCGAGATCTTTAAACTGAATGTTTTTGCCGGATCTTCCGTGCTTGTTTCAGATTCTTTTTTTTGTTCCTGCGCAAAGCCGGTCAGGCTTATTAAAACAGCCAGGAATGACAGAATAAGTATTTTTTTCATGTTATCTCAACTTTTTTAGTTTTGATTTTTCGTGTTCAAATTTTATTATAAATATTATTTTGGCCGGCAAAAATCGGAATAAACCTCATTATTCGCAACAAACATCCGGCTTTCCTTAAGCGTACCTGTTCAACTAAACAAACTGTTATTACTGGTGATGATATGTGTGTTTTTATAATTATCTGATTATGAAAGATGTCCTTTATACAGCTGTTTAAGTTAATAACATTTCTGATGGTGATTATTTTACGTTCCATCAGAAATGTTATTATGTATTTAATAATTAAAATATAATATAATTTATCAAAAAATGCTAATTGGATTTGATCAGTTTAACATAGTTGGTTTTTTCGTTGTTTTTAAAGTAGAGGATATAAGCCCCTTTCGTTACATGTGACAGGTCTAGTTGCAGGGTGTTTTGGCCTTTTTTGACAGGAGTTTTGTTATTGTATACATCATTTCCCTGAAGATTAAAGATCCTGATCTCCATGTCACAATCAGATCCGGATTCCAGATCGAATGAGAGAATGTCCTTATTCAGAGGATTCGGATAAATTCGATATTCCGGATATGAAACAGCTAATTGATCAGGTACATCCTTGTTGTTATTCAGCCGTGCTGACGGATCATTGCAATTCGCAAGGATATACTCAGGAGTACAACTGTCAGGGTTATCCGTGAAGTTAAGAATTGATGTTAAGCCGGAACTCAGAACCGGATACAAAGCACAACAGTCTGTAAGTTTGGGATTATAACTTATAAATATATTTCTTGTTTCTACCAGGTTTGATAATCCATTAAGGTTTAACAATTCAAAGTTTCCATAGAGTTCTAACTGTTCTAAAGAGGTTATTCCTTCAAGACCATCAAGATTTGTAAGACCGCTCTGGTAAATAAAAAGCACATCTTCGATATGTGATAATCCTGAAAGTGCTTCAAGAGAATTTAAATTATTACCCCATAAGTAAAGCGAATGTAGAGATGATATATTTGACAGGCCGGAAAGGTCATTGAGCTGGAAATTATACAATAGCATTAGTTTTCTTCCAATATTTGATACGTTTGAAAATCCATTAAGTGTTTCCAACTTGTCATTACCTTCCAGGTATAAATCTCTTCCCACTGATGTAATATTCGCAAGTTTATCAATATTTACTAGTTGCAGATTATACATCATTTCCAGATCCAGCCCGATGTATTTCAGACTGTCAAGTCCGTCAAGAGTAGTGAGAGAAGTATGGTTGATTATCAGGTTGCCCTCAACTGTTTTTAATCCAGACAAGCCATAAAGATTTGTGATATCTTCTCCTGTGATGGTGATGGACCCCAGATATGATGTGCAATTGAACGTATCTATTTTAGCCTGAGAATTTAGTGTGATGCTTCCATAGCAGGAATTTCCTTCATTACAAATAGTCAGTATTTCATTTTCAGAAGAACAGCCAGGACCATTATTTCTTACTGAGATGGATATTTCACTATCATCCTGGAGGTTAAGGAAATAATTTAAAATACAGCATTCAGATAACAGGGGATTTTTATCAATACCTATTGAAATGGATCTGTCAGGAATGTATTCCAATCCCTGGATGCTTGTCAGGTTACTATTATCATAAATATATATATTTTCAATTTCGGTCAAACCGGATATTCCATCGATATTTGTTAAGGAATTATTTTTATAAATGACGATATAATCGGTCTCTTTCAGGTTGGAAAGGCCGTCTATTTGTTCCAGGCCGGCATTGTTTTCTATTAGTAGGAAACTACCTGTTGAATATAATGCAGAAAGTCCGTCCAGATCTTTAAGCATAGAATTTCCGGAGATAATCAGTTCAATGCCAATTTGACT
>JBNKDZ010000515.1:0-7372 GCA_050288525.1 Cyclobacteriaceae bacterium | reverse complement strand
CTGTTTCAGCCGGTAACGTAGTGCGGAAGAGGCTTTTTCTTTATGAAGCAAATTGAATGCCCGTGTATAAATCTTTTTGGTGGTTACCCCTGGATATATCCATTGAAGGATGTCAGAAATAATATTTGAAATACTCTCCCGTTCGGCGCCGGCATTCGTCAGCGAACGTTCAAGTTTTTCAACAGAGAAACGTTCTTCCTCTCCCGATGCTTTTTTTACCAGAATACCTTTTGTCTTTGAATCAGCACTTTCCATATCATTCAGTTTTGTGGTTTATTGATGATGATTTTATAAAAATCGGGACTCATCATACAAAAATGCCGGCAACCAGCGTCCGGCAATTGCTAAACTACAAATTTATTTCGAAAACAATTCAAATGATTGTCAAAACGAATGAATTATGGATGATCCTATTTCGAAAGCACTACAAAACCTGATTATTCATAACGTAGTGTTTTCACCGGGTTGAGATTGGCTGCCCGCCAACTAAGCCAAAATACCGTTAACATTGCAATGGTTAGTGCAAATACTCCTCCCAACAAAAATATCCACCAGCTTAATGAAATTTTATAGGCAAAATTTTCAAGCCAGTTATTCATAGCATACCAGGCTATCGGACACGCAAGGATAAATGCTACAACAACGATCTTCACATACCTCATGCACAATAAAACCAAAATACTCATTGAAGTAGACCCGTTTACTTTACGGATGCCTATTTCCTTGATCCTGCTCTGTACCTCAAATATGGCAAGCCCTAAGATTCCCAGACAGGACAGTATTATTGCGATCCCTGCAAAAACTTTAAAGACCTGCGACATCTTTTGCTCACTCATATACAACCTTCCGTATGTTTCATCGAGAAATTCATATTTAAAAGGCTCTTCAGGATTATAGCTGTACCATAATTTTTCCATAGCCTTCAATGAGGCGTCAATCTGCCCTTGTACATTCGCAAGTATGATCAATCCCGATCCATAATTGTTCCAGTTAAGCATGTAGAGTTCCGGATAATAATCTTCCTTCAATGATTTTGAATTCGTATTGGCAACTACACCGATAATAATTCTCCTCTCATCATTAAAAAATATTTCCTGACCTATCGGATCAACTAGTCCTAGTGCTTCAACAGCTTTTTCATTCATTAGACATGCGTCATTAATATCATTCCGGTTTTCACTTGAAAACGCACGACCTTGCAGGATCTTAATACCCATTGTTTTAAAATAATCATATCCAATCCAAAATCGCTCCGCATTTGGAGATTCTTCTAACGTCATCCCTCTTATCGCATAGGGGCCACCATCATACCAGCTGTCAGGCACCCCACGTTTCATGGTAACACTGCTGATCATGGGATTTTTCAAGAGCTCTTCTTTGAAGGAATCATAACTCTTTGTCAGGTTTGACTGCATCGGAATATAGATTACATGCTCCTTGTCAAATCCGAGTTTTTTATTCATCAGGAAATTTTTTTGCTTCGTAATTACAAACATCCCGATTATCAATACTATGGAGATCAGAAACTGAAAAGTGATAAGGCTACTGTTTCTGCTACGTCTATAAATAATATTCTTTTGAAGGATCCCAGACGTCTGGAACCGGGTATAGCGTAAGACCGGAATTATTCCCATTAACGCACAAACAGTAATGATGGAAATCAATGAAACCATTAAGGGCTTAAGAAATGTCGGATCCATGGAAATCTGACTGCCGATGCTTGTTTGGATATAAGGGAATAATAGCACGAGAGTGAGTATTGACAACAGGAATGCAATAAAAATGTGTAAAAGGGTTTCGGTAACAAATTGGGTGGTCAGATTCTTCCTTCCTGCACCGAGCAAAATATTTACCCCGATCTCCTTATTCCGGAATAAATTCTGAGCATTGAAAAGATTCACATAGTTGATGCAACTGATAAGCATTATCGCAATACCGGCAATCAGGAAAATATACAGATCCCGGCTATCGCCTGTTTTAAGGATTCCTTTACCAGTTTGTTGATAATCCAGGTATACTTCACTGAGCGGTTGAATATATGTTTTGATCTTCATGTCATCCCAGATCGATGTGTGAGATGAGACAATTTGATTGATTTTTTTCTGTAATAAGGGGATATCTGTTGGGGTATTTATCTTCAAATAGGTATACACCCTGTTTGAATTCCAATCATATGGATCAGACCAATAGATATCCAGTGTCGGTTCAGACATTAAATATTCAAACTGAAGATGTGAATTGAAAGGGACATCCTTAAAAATGGTTGTTACGGTAAACGCATCGTTATTAATTTTTAATTGTTTTCCGATCGGATTCTCACCCTGGAAATATTTTTTGGCAAACGATTCGCTCAAGGCAATGGTAAACGGAGAAGTTAATGCTTCTTTTGCATCACCCTGCAGGATATTAAAATCAAATATGGAAAATACTGAATTGTCAGCAAAATATCCGGCTGATTCATACGAACTGAATTCGTTGTATTTAAAAACTGATTCAGCTGATTCACCAAAGCGGACGAATTCAGCCACCTCGGCCAGTTCATCCTTCAACCCGGGGCCGAACAATGTCGGAATATGAATGATTTTTGAATCGTCCTTATTCGTAAACTGCATCGTGATCCTGTATATGGAATTATAGTTTGTATGAAAGGTGTCGTAAGACTTTTGTACATGTATCCACAAACCAATGATTACCACACAAGTAATCCCGACAGAAAATCCGACAATATTGATCAGGGAAGTTACCGGACGCTTCTTTATGTTCCGGATAGCTCTTTTTATGTTATATCTTAGCATAATTTTCAATTGCCAAAATTTGTACCAAATTGTAATTCACTTGATTTTCAATGTTTTATGAAATAATATATATGTTATAGTGTAAAAAATTCATACATGAATGTTAAAAATATTACCATAAAATGCATAAAAACACTTCCTTTTATCATTACATGAACTGTGTTTTGGGTTTAAAAACATGAGCGGATATTTCAATTTCCTGAAAGATATCTTGTTGAGAATCACCAAACATTAAAAGAAATTATCATTAATTTAGTATTTTCGGGTTATCACAGAAATAAAATATGCGGAACACTCAATTTTTATTATTTTTTACATTTTTAATACTGATGATTGCCGGTGCAGGAAATGTATACGCCCAGGATGCAGATGATAACTATCCTGACGGCTATATCCCTACACCAAATACCGTCACGGGAGCCAAGCCTGACCCCAAAAAATATGGAGGAAAGGAGAAGAAGATCGTTTATATTATTACCAATGACACCAAGAACACACTTGCAGGAAATGAATGCTTTGAAGCTGTAACCCGTAAAATGGGCTTTATGTATATGGCCCTGCCAAAAGGTGTATCACCAAATACCAGCGGTTTTTCCAGATGGATGCATAATTTTGGGGTAAAATTTGTAATCCTGCTTAAAAACGGCCCATTCTGGAAATCAAAAGTTAACCGGAAATACCGTGAGTGCCGTCTTAGAATGGGAGACTTCGCTGGATAATCTTCGAATTAATCTCTTAGGATATTACTGACAAAAGTTGACTTCAACGCAAGCCAGAACAGAAATAGAGCGATCGCCCATTTAAGATAGATCTGGTAGTAATCGGTTGTGTCTTTATATCTCGACTCTTTTATCTCAGTCTTCTCATATTTATCGATAAGAGCAAAAACATCCTCCAAAGCCCTGTTATCCGAGGCCCTGAAATAACTTCCCTCTCCAATATTTGCAATATCTCTCAATGTAGTCTCATCAAGGGTGTTTTCTTCATATGCCATCCTGCCATTAAATCGATTAATACCTATTGGAACACGGCCTTCCTTACCAATACCTATGGTGTATAACTTTATATCATATGCAAAGGCCAGTTTGGCTGCCATTATCGGATCAATATTCCCAGCCGTATTTTCTCCGTCACTAAGCAGAATAATGACTTTAGAACCGGCCTCAGATTCCCGCATACGGTTGGTCGCTACTGCCAGGGCACTTCCGATCGCAGTTCCCGAAGCCTCAATTTTATCGAAGGTTATCTCATCAATTGATGATTTCAATAGTTCATAATCTGTTGTGAGCGGAGCCAGTGAATATGCATCACCTGAGAATATAACCACACCTATACGATCCTGAAAACGTCCGTTAATAAATTCTTTAGCCACTTTTTTTGCCGCCTCCAGCCTGTTGGGCTTAAAATCAAGAATGGTCATAGACCGTGAAATATCAATAGCCAGAATAATGTCAATTCCCTCAGTCCATTGATCAACTTTCTCCTTGGTGGTCTGGGGACGGGCTGCCACCACCAGCAATAAGGCTATTATACACCCGAATAGTATATCGGGAAAAAACCTGAGTACGCTGATCAGATCCGACTTTAATTGGCGTTTTGTAAGAGCAATGGTGAGTTTCTGACTTGCCCTGATATAAATCAGCCAACGAAAAAGGTATGCAAACGGAATGGCCAGTATGAAATACAGGAAAAACGCATACTCCCAGTTGAATTGTTTAAACGTGGAAATATAAAACCATGAAACCGAATACCATTTTTCCAGATCCGCCATCTTTATCCTTTTTTCAAGTTTCGTATATGACTTTGAAATCTTTTCGAAGTAAATTTCAGCAAGAAGTCAAAACTGTTGAACAACTTCTCACTTGATTCTCCGGCATATATACAACGATCAATAAGCTTCAGAATGTCTTTCAGCTTATCACTTTTATATTGTGAGATAATTTCTTTCGTGGTAAGCTTGGAAAAGGGTTTACGTTCCAGCTTTTCCATATACATTTTCCAGTAGGCCAGTACATGTTCCGGACTGTTTTTCGGATTATTGCTGGTCACGTCACGCATGTAGGCAAAAAATGCTTTTATAAATCGTTTGTGAGATTTCTTCAGCATATATATCCTGTACGATTTTCGTATCATCCTGCCAAACAACAGGATCACCAGAATCACCAGCACACTGAATGCCCCAAGTCCGATCAATACATACGGATAATTAAATTTATCCGGTATCTCAGCCAGATTTGTGTTCTCTTTCAGTTGAATATCCTGATCGATGGTTTTTACGATCTGTTTTAACCGAATGGTATCGGCAGCCGGATATACCGGCACGCTGTCACCTCCTGAGACGACAATAACCGGAAGCTGTAAATTCAGGATCGGTTCAATCTCAAATGTTGTAAGCGTGTAAACAACACTGTCAAAACTTATCAGGCTGTCACTTTTTGTAGGATAGTATGTTTTTGACCTGTATTCAAAGGGTTCAACAGAAAATGTGCTGTCGGGAAAGATAGTATCATGATATGCAGGATACCTGACTGATAGTGCGTATTGTATTTCCTCTCCGATCTTAAGGCTGTCGCGGTCAAATTTGCCAACAGGCTCAACCTCCTGAGCTTGCAAAAACCCACAGAAGAAGGTAAACAAAATAAATATTACTGATAGTATCTTACGCAATTTTCCTCGATTTATTTCTCAGACTAAACAGTTTAACCAATTTCGGGACATAATCTTCGTCGGTGTAAATATTGATATAATTTGCTTTGCGCCGTTTACAAAAATGCTCAAGCTGATCCCTGTTGCCGGAAAATGAATTCTGAAGGTTCTTCCTGAAAGAATACGACGATGTATTTGTCCAAATCGTCTTTTTACTTTCTTTATCCAGCAAAGGTACAATTCCCAGCTTTGGCAACCTGGCTTCTCTCCGGTCACTAATGTGAATTACGACAAGATCATGTTTGGATGCCAGTCCACGCATATTATGCTCATAATTCTCATCAATAAAATCCGATATCAATATAACTACACTCTTTCGTTTTAACAGATTCAGTGTAAATAATATTGCCTTGTTAATATCTGTTTTTGGTGATTTTGGCTGAAGTTTGAATATGTTTGAAATAAATTTGATCGCATGCTTCCACCCTTTGTCCGGTTTCAGATAGGACTCATTCTGGTTTGAAAAGCACAGGTAGCCTACCTGATTTTGTTCCTGAACAGCAGATAAGGCCAGCACGCCGGCGATTTCTTTAACATAATCAATCTTTTGTGTCCCGGCACTTCCTATTTCCTGTGAAGCACTGACATCCAGCAGGAAAAATACTATCTGTTCTTTTTCCTCCTTAAAGGTCTTAACAAACGTTCCGTGACCTTTGGCAGTTACATTCCAGTCAATCGTACGCACATCATCTCCATACTGGTATGATCGCACATCGTCAAATTCCAGTCCGGAACCTTTGAATACAGAATGAAAGTCACCCTGCATTTGGTTATTCACCGCATGGCGTATTTTTATCTGAAACTTACGAAGCTTTTTAATGAGTTCCCTCATTGGCACATTTTTGGTTTTAAAATTAGAACTTATTTAAGTAATTTTCACCCGTGAAAAAAATTTTTTTAATATTATTCGTTACAACACTCGCTTTTTGCTCCAAAAAAGGGGGTAAAGCGCCTGATGGAGTATATTCGCAACAGGAATTTGCCAATATACTCAAAGAAATATATTTACTCGAAAATAAAATAGATGAATTTGGTCTTTCTAAGGATTCAGCCCGAAAAATATATTTTATTTATCAGGACGAAATGTTTCAGGAAAAAAATATCGACAGCACACTCTTCCAGTCTAGTATGAGATACTATATGAACAATCTCAAAGAACTTGACGATGTCTATGCCATTCTTATTGATAGTCTAAGCCTTGAGGAACGATTACTACGGGGCCTGAATAAGGAGGAGGAAGAGGAAAAAAAAGAAGAACGGAGGTAACGAATGCTTTTTCCGAAAGATATTGAGCAGAAACTCGGTTTTGACAAAATAAGGGAATTGCTAAAAAAAGAATGCACCGGGTCCCTGGGCGCTGAAAACATCCGGAAAGCGTCCTTCTCATCCAACAAAAACCTGATCCGGAAATGGTGCTCCCAGACCGAAGAATATAAAAAAATGATTGAATACGGAGAAAAGATCCCTCCTCTCAATTATTCGGATGCCTATCTTCTTCTCGACAGAATAAATACCGAAGGAACATTTCTCGAAGGCGGCGATTTATTACAAATCAACAAAACCCTGGTCCTTTTTCATTCCTGGTCGGAGTTCGTAAAAAAGAAAAAAGATCCGTATCCACTGCTTGCCGAATTGCTCGAAGGTCTGTTTCATGACCAGTCGCTGATCACGAAAATAGACGAGGCAATCAACGAACGTGGAGAGGTTAAAGATCATGCTTCTCCCGAACTGAGAAAAATACGATCGGAATATCATCAATGCGAAATCAAAGCACGCAAATCACTTGACAGAATACTACGCTCCTCCAGACAGGACAACATTTCCCCGGAAGACAGTTCACTGACTATCCGTAACGGCAGACTGGTGATTCC
>JBNKDZ010000514.1:0-5149 GCA_050288525.1 Cyclobacteriaceae bacterium | reverse complement strand
GAACATATCTTATGGAAAAGATCGTGGACGGCAAACAGTTTGAAGTAATGATCCCTGAGTTTAATATGATTGTTCCGTTTAAACTTAATTGATCATTGGATTTTTTACAGGTATTAGGCACAATGCCTTCCTATTTTAACTATTTTTTTCATGTGGTAGATGAACATTCCTTGCAGTCTCCGTTTGTATTTGAACTGTACAACTCCATTGTTAAAGCAACGACAAATCAGCGGGGCCATCAGGAGATCGAAGCAATCAGAAAAAATTTCCTTGGCGATCACCAATTCATTGAGGGGAATGATTTTGGGGCCGGATCACGATCAGGGAAGAACAGGACCATTGCTTCAATTGCTAAAAATGGCATTTCTTCACTGAAGACATCACTTTTTTTATTGGAGCTGGCCCGGTATTTTAATGCTAAAACAATCGTTGAATTAGGAACTTCCCTTGGAATCAATACGATGTATCTGTCAAAAACAGGTCCGGATGCCATGATCTATTCACTGGAAGGAAATGAAAAACTTGCGGATATAGCCTCTGATTCGTTTAAAAATGCCGGAATGGAAAATATTTCTCTGGTCAGAGGTAATATTGACCATGAATTACCGGTTCTTATACAGGAAAGGTCGTCGGTAGATTTTGTGTTTATCGATGCCAACCATAAAAAAGAAGCAGTAATGCGGTATATGGAAATGGTTAAGGGCAGGTTGTCCGAAATCGCTGTTGTTGTTTTGGATGATATACGATGGTCAGCCGATATGTATAAGGCCTGGGAGTTGCTTTATAAAGATAATACATTTAATTTAACCATCGATATGTTAAATCTGGGGGTCCTGATAAAGCATACGGACCTTAAGAAACAGCATTATTATTTGTAAGCGTTAAGTTTTAATTAATTCATAATTGTTGATTAACATTGAAATAATCCATTAAAAATCTATTTTTGTGATTAATAAAAAAATTAAAATTTTTATCCTATGAGTGAGACAACAAATTCTTCAGGCTCCTATACAGAGCCACAGGAAAAAAAGTCAAATAAAACATTGATAATTATTGTCGTAGGACTGGCAATATTATTGGTTGCTGCTGTAGTTGTGAATTTTATCCGCGAACGAAATATCAAAGACCGGAACATTGAATTGAAAGGAGCATACGATAAGCTTGATTCAATAAGCAGTGAGCTTGACTCTAAAATGGTGGAAATAGAACGTTTGGGAGGCGATATTTCAGAACTCACCACATTGAAGGAAGAGCTTGAAGCAGAAAAAGAAGAACTCTGGCAGGCGAAAAAATACAGTGATAAACAGCTTCGCGATGTGAAGGAGCGATTGGAAGGATACAGGGAGTTACTAGCTGCTAAAGATACGGAGATTGAAGAACTGAAAAAAGTCAATGAAGTGCTGCTGGATGAGAATACCGATTTAAAAACCGAACGAAATGAATTAAATCAGAATCTGCTCGAAGCGAAAAAAACACAGGAGGATCTTTCAGAAAAAGTTAGTATTGCCTCAAAACTCGTTGCGGAAAATATTTCTATTGCTGCCGTAAATGAAAAAGGTAAAGAAAGACCTGACGAGTTCAGAGCCCGCCAGGTGAATAAATTAAAGGTTGCGTTTAACATTGCAAAAAACGATGTTGCCGAACCATCCGGAAAAGAGATTCTCATACGAATCATCGATGAAAATGATAATGTGTTGTTTGATGTAGCACGTGGCTCTGGTACCTTTATGTTAAATGGAAAAGAAACCTTTTTTACAGCTAAACAGGATATCCTGTTCGATAATTCCCAGCAAAAAGTCACCTTCCTGTATGATAAAGGAAGTGAATATCTTCCCGGAATATACATGATGGAAGTATATACCGAAGGTTATCTGATGGGGAGTAAATCGTTTTCAGTAAAGTAAAAAATTAAGATATATTATCAAAAAGGTGTTGAGGTTTTAGCCCGACACCTTTTTTTGTGTCTTTTTTTGGCTTTCACATAAAATAGCCTATCTTTGCAGGCCGAAAATATAAACAATTTATTAATTAATACTATGGCTTTAAAAAATTACGAGACGGTATTCATTTTAACTCCCGTTTTGTCTGAAGCTCAGATGAAGGATACTGTCGACAAATTCATTAAGGTATTGAAGGATAAAGGAGCTGAAATTGTACATGCTGAAAATTGGGGACTTAAAAAATTAGCATACCCCATTCTTCAAAAAACTACAGGCTTCTACAACCTTATTGAATTCGCCGCAGAACCGGAAGTCATCAATTCATTAGAGCTTGAGTTCAGAAGGGACGAAAAGGTAATGCGCTTTTTAACTACACAGCTGGATAAACATGCAGTTGAGTACAACATTAAAAGAAGAAAAGGAGAATTCAACAAGAAAGTAGAACCTAAAACTGAAGAAGCAAAATGACACTAGTAAACGAACCCATAAACAGGGACCAGAAAAAGAAAAAATATTGCCGGTTCAAGAAGAACGGGATCAAATATATCGATTATAAAGATGCCAATTTCCTTCTTAAGTTTGTGAACGAACAAGGAAAGATCCTCCCCAGAAGAATCACAGGAACAAGCATCAAGTTTCAGAAAAAAGTTGCCCAGGCTGTTAAAAGAGCAAGACATCTTGCCTTATTGCCATATGTAACAGATTCATTGAAATAACAAAAAGCAATTTAGTAAGATGGAAGTTATACTAACTCAGAACATACAGGGACTTGGCTATAAAAATGATGTGGTAAAAGTGAAGGACGGATATGGGAGAAATTACCTTATTCCAAAAGGCTTTGCTATGATAGCCAACAAGTCAAACATGAAAATGATCAATGAAAACATCAAACAAGCAGCGCACAAAGCAGAAAAAATCAAAAATGATGCTATGGAGCTTGCTGCAAAAATTGGTGAAGTAATGATCGAGGTAGGGGCGAAAGTCGGAGAGTCCGGAAAAATATTTGGTGCCGTAACAACCCTTCAGATTTCTGACGGGCTGAAAGAAAAAGGTATCGATGTTGACAGGAAACAAATCTCCTTCCCTGAACAACCTAAGGAAGTTGGCGAATATGTTGCACTTATTGACCTTCATAAGGAAGTGAAACATGAGCTGAAATTTAAGGTTGTTGCCGAATAACAATCGGAAAAAAAAACATAGTTTATATACAAAGGCTGTCCTGAATAGACAGCCTTTTTTATTGTCCTACATTCACAAAACCCCAATTCTTTCCTGCTTTTTTTGTATCAATATTTGAATACAGGGAAAAAATGCTTTGCACTGTGCTCATTGCCCTTTGCCGCACGTTTAGGAGAACAATTTATTTTTCTGCCGCCCGGATTTACAGACTGACCCATTTTTTTCTAAATTTACCTTATGTTCAGAACACCGATTAAAATACAACCTTCTGACCTCAGGATAGATCATAAAAATAAACTATTGTCCCTGGGATCCTGCTTCGCCCAAAACAGCGGACAAAAACTGCTGGATTATAAATTTGATGCTCTCGTAAATCCTTTCGGAACGATTTTCAACCCACCATCCATCTTTAAACTGATCCGGAATACCATAAATGAAGTTCCGCCATGTATGGTGGGTATTACACAGGTACAGGATGTTTTTCATCATTTCGACTTCCATTCAGACCTTTCTGATATAACAGATGGAGGTCTGATGGAACAATTATTTCGGAAGCAGGAAAAGGTAAAATCTTTTATTTCCAAAACAGATATCCTGATTCTAACCTTCGGAACATCCATAATTTACCAACGGAAAGATACTGGCGAAGTGGTTTCAAACTGCCATAAAATGCCATCGGATTTTTTTGATAAACGTTTTCTTGATATTAATGAGATCACAGAGGAATTTGATGATGTCTACAAAAACCTCAAACATATACGTCCAGATTTGAAATGTATTCTTACGGTAAGTCCGGTACGCCATATAAAGGATTCATTTGAAAAGAATAATATCAGCAAATCCATACTAAGACTGGCAACTGACAGGTTGGTTAGCTCACATAAGGATGTATATTATTTCCCTTCCTACGAAATCATGATGGATGACCTACGGGATTACCGGTATTATGCCGACGATATGGTGCATCCAGCCGATCTGGCTGTCAACTATATCTGGGATCGGTTTATGGAGACATACATGACTGATGTTACCCGCAACTTTATTTCTAAATGGCATAAAATACGTAAATCAGTGTATCACAGACCTTTTTTTCCACAGACACAGGCACATCAGACCTTCGTTCGTAAAACTATTGAACAGGTATTGGGTTTTAAAGATATGGTTGATGTTAACCAAGAACTCGAAATCCTGAAATCACAGATAGTATGAATAAAGGGAAAACCCCGAACCGCCTGATACATTCAAACAGTCCGTACCTGAAACAACATGCCTACAATCCGGTTGAATGGTATCCGTGGTGCGATGAGGCTCTTGAAAGAGCCAGAAAAGAAGACAAACCAATATTGATCTCCATTGGTTATTCTGCCTGTCACTGGTGTCATGTAATGGAACGTGAATCGTTTGAAAATGAGCTGATAGCTTCATGGATGAATGACCATTATATCTGTATAAAAGTCGACAGGGAGGAAAGACCAGATGTTGACCAGGTGTATATGGAGGCTGTTCATGTGATGGGGGTACAGGGAGGCTGGCCGTTAAATGTATTTGCTACTCCTGATCAGAAACCTTTTTACGGAGGTACGTATTTCCGGCCGGAAGAATGGCTGAATGTATTGCAGAATATTACCAGAATATTTCATGAGGAACACGAAAAACTGTTAAAATCGGCTTCGGATATAGCAGACAGAGTTGCCACACCTGACTCCCTGATATTCAGCCTCTCAGATGAAGTAAAGATATCCGGGATTGAGGAAATCAGGCGCGTCATTGACAAGGTCCGGACAGCAATCGACCGAAACAACGGAGGGATCGGAAGGGCTCCCAAATTTCCGAATCCTTCAATCTGGAGCTTTTTACTTATGCACAAGCTGATTGATGCGGATCCGGAACTGGATGATCTGATCAATAGGACGTTGACAAATATGTCATATGGAGGAATATATGATCATCTGGGAGGCGGATTTGCCCGATATTCAGTCGACGAAAAGTGGTTCGCCCCCCATTTTGAGAAAATGCTTTATGACAATGCA
>JBNKDZ010000513.1:0-9451 GCA_050288525.1 Cyclobacteriaceae bacterium | reverse complement strand
GCGGTTTGGCACCTCGATGTCGGCTCGTCACATCCTGGGGCTGGAGAAGGTCCCAAGGGTTGGGCTGTTCGCCCATTAAAGTGGCACGCGAGCTGGGTTCAGAACGTCGTGAGACAGTTCGGTCCCTATCTGTTGTGGGCGTAGGAAGCTTGAGAGGACCTGACCTTAGTACGAGAGGACCGGGTTGGACGTACCTCTGGTGTACCAGTTGTGCCGCCAGGTGCATCGCTGGGTAGCTATGTACGGATGAGATAAGCGCTGAAAGCATCTAAGCACGAAACTCACCTCAAGATGAGGCTTCCATATAAGGGTCGTCATAGACGATGACGTTGATAGGCTGCAGGTATAAAGTCAGAAATGGCAAAGCTGAGCAGTACTAATTACCCGAACACTTTCTTCGGAAGTTTGACTTAATGAATTAGTAAATCTATAACTCTTTCACACTTGACATGTCCAAAAGGTATTTAAAGATCTAATGGTGATTATTGCAAGGGTGTTCACCTCTTCCCATCCCGAACAGAGAAGTTAAGCCCCTTAGCGCTGATGGTACTGCCGTAACAGGTGGGAGAGTAAGTCGTCGCCAACTTTATCATTATACTTAAGCCCTCTTTTGAGGGCTTTTTTTGTTTGTAGACTTTTTTTTTAATCCCAAATACCACAGTATTGAAATGGTGCAGTCATTAGCAAAAAGCAGCACCAAATCACCAACTCCTGGTGTTGTAAGTAATTATCATAGAGCTTTTTACTTTTAAAACGAAGCGTTTATACTTTTTTACTGCTAATTTTAAAATACTTATGCATAATCCGGGTTTATGTAAAATAAAAAAGGCTGCTTCAAAGAACAGCCCTTAAGTTTTTTGTTTATCTATATCCGGATTTTACATCTCCTCTTCATCAGAATAGTCCATATCGTCCATAACAGGTTCGTCATATTCTTCAACATCCGTTTCAACCTCCATAAGCATTGTTTTCAATTTTGAGATAAAAACAGATCCTGAAAGGTCTGAATTGTCAACGATACCGCGAATAGCTTCCACCCTCTCATCTTCATTTGAAATAGCAAGAGCAGCCTGTGCAAATTTTGCTACAGCAATGTCTTCTTCTTTATCTGAAACGTTACTGTTTTTAACCCAACCGGATTCGATATATTTTCCCTCAAGACGTTTTCCGGTCACTTCCATCCAGTCGCCTTCCTGTTGTTTTACAGCAACAATGTCCATAGCACTGTATTTTTTATTGGCTTTTGTTAAAAGGTCCGGGCGTTTGTACACTTCAGCATCCTCAACAAATACCATTGTCTTGCTGTCAGGAATAATGAAACTGGATAATGACCATCCACTGGTGCCATCAAGAAGTCGTACCTGTACGTATTCTTTGTTCTGATCTGTTGAATCAATGGCAGACTGACCAAGAAAAGTAACTGTTTCACCCAGACTGATGTTGGTAAGATATTTACCTGATTTGCTCGGTGCATCTCTTACAGAAAGTTTGTCAAGCACACAAACTGCAGCAGTTTCCTTGCTTTCACCTGCACTGTCATCGTTTTCCGAACTGCTAAAAATACCACTGTCATCAGAAGAGGATTCAGCGTCACTTTTTGAATTTTTATCGCTACAACTCATACAAAATACAATTAGTATGATGGCAGCGTTTTGAAGAAATAATTTCATGGTAATGAGTGTTTTTATTAAAAAATCAAATTATCTGTCCTTTACGGTTCATTAAAATAGAGTTTATTTTTGGTAAAAAAAAGATATTTTTTGAATCCGGAAATAGATAAAGATATAACCAACTGATTTTGCCGGTTTAAATCAATAAATCGGGATGAAATTATTATTGGAAAGTTATTCCAGTATTCTGGGGCCTGCAAGATTGATCTTGGAGACATATACTTCATGCTCAATTTCCATATTTTGATACAAGGAGCTCATAGCTGTTCCGATATTTTGTGCTGTTGTATCTGTATTGCTTAGTGCAAATATGGATGGTCCGGAGCCGGAAATCCCTGCACCAAGCGCTCCCTGTTCAAGTGCGGCTGCTTTTATGTCGGCATACCCGGGGATAAGGATAGATCGTATAGGTTCGACAATGTGGTCCTGCATGGATCGGCTGATCAGATCGTAATCTGAGGTTAATAGTCCTGCTACATTCCCGGATTGGCGTACGGATTCTTTAAAATAGATCTGTTTTCGTAAAATTTCCCTGGCATCTTTTGTTTTGACCTCAATATGCGGATGCACAATGGTGGCATAAAGATCGGGTGGAGTTTCGAGTCGGATCACATCGAGCGGATCATAACTTCTGATCAGTACAAAGCCACCAAGCAGGCCAGGGGCGACATTATCCGCATGAGCCGAACCGCAGGCGACCCGTTCGCCTTCCATACAATACGGCAACAGGTCTATTCTGGATTTTGGCTCGCCCATAAGCTGGTTTATGGCAAAAGTAGCAGCCACAGCACTCGCTGCACTGGAACCTAGTCCACTACCCAGAGGCATTTTCTTATTTAAAAAGATGTCAATGCCCTGACCGGAATTTATGTCTTCAAGGAATTTTATGATTACTGCCCCGCATGAATTTTTCTCAGCATCTAAGGGCAAAGCCCCTTCATCTCCGGTGATCTCCACGATCCGGACTATCCCAAGGGAATTTTTCTTAAGAATGATCTCATCGCCGGGTTCTTCAACAGCAAAGCCGAGAATGTCAAATCCACAAGTGACATTTGCCACTGTAGCAGGCGCAAAAACTCGTATCGAAGGCATTGACATATTTATAAATACAACGTCAAATCTAGTTATTCAAAATGTATATAGCACATTTTTATACCAGATAATTGCTTATGCTGATAATCTGTGCAAAAATCCCTGCAGCTGTTACTTCGGCACCTGCTCCCGGGCCTTTAATTACCAAAGGCCGCTCGAAATACCTGTCTGTGACAAAAGAGATCATGTTATCACTGCCTGAAAGTGAGAAGAACGGGTGTTCACTGTCAATAGCCTCAAGTGAAACAGATGCTTTTCCATCTTCCAGCTTGGCAATAAACCGTAGCACTTTATCCTGTTCAGCAGCTTTCTTTCTTCGGTCTTCAAATTCCTGATCGTATTTCGATAGTGCAACAAAGAAGTCATCAACAGAAGGAGCATCAATACATTCCTGAGGCAGAATGTTTTCAATTTCAACATCGTTGATTTCAAGTGGATAGTCCACCTCTCTTGCAAGGATCATGATTTTTCTTGCTACATCCATTCCATTCAGGTCATTTCTTGGATCAGGCTCTGTAAATCCATTTTCTTTTGCCTGTTTTACAACAGAACTGAAGTTTGTGCCTTCCTTGAATGTATTGAAAATGTAGCTTAATGTACCTGACAGCACACCTTCTATTTTTATGATCTTGTCACCACTGTTTTTAAGATCGTTTAACGTATTGATCACAGGGAGACCAGCACCAACATTGGTTTCATACAAAAACTTGATTTCGTTCTTTTCTGCCGTTTTTCGTAACAGATCATACAGTTTGTATTCACTGGAATTTGCCAGTTTGTTTGGTGTAGTGATGGATATGGCACTTTTTAGTATGCGTTCATAGTTATTTACAACAGCCATACTTGAAGTACAATCGACAAATACGGAGTTCGGAAGATTTAATGCCAGCATTTTATCAACAAATGCATTGAGGTCATTTTTCTGGCCTTTTGAAGCCAGCATATTTTGCCAGTCGTTCAGTGCCAGTCCGTCCTCATCAAATATCATATGATCAATATTCGCCATGCCGATAATGTTGATCTTGAGCTTTAATTCCTGTAGCAGTTTTTTCCCATGTTCAGAAATCTGCTTGACTAATGTACCTCCGATCAGGCCAAGACCTACTACAAACACATTCAATGTTATCACATCCGAAAGGAAGAATACTTCGTGAATGGTATTGAGTGCTTTTGAAAGGTCGCCTTTAGGTATTACAATGGACAGGTTTCGTTCTGAAGATCCTTGTGCTATAGCGACAACGTTTATACCGTTTTTGCCCAGAGCATTAAACATTTTTCCAGCAATGCCCGGAGTCTGACGCATGTTTTCACCAATAATGGCCACAATCGATTTGTCTTCTTCAATAAGGATCTTTTCGATGATGCCCGAAGAGATCTCAAACCGGAATTCTTCTTCAATCAGATCTTTGGCTTTCTTTCCATCCTCCGGATCGATAGCAAAACAGATGGAATGTTCGGAAGAAGCCTGTGTGATCAGCACAACACTGATATGGTTTTTCGCCAGAATACCGAATAAACGCGAAGAAATACCCGGTACACCTACCATGCCGCTTCCCTGCAGATTTATCAGTGAAATATCCTGAATGGAAGAGATCCCTTTGATGGGATAGTTTCCGAAGTTTGTTGTGCTGAAAATTTTCGTTCCCGGAAATTCTCTGTTAAAGGTATTGCGTATCCTCAATGGGATCTGTTTCTGAAAAGCAGGTTGCAATGTCGGAGGATAGATAACCTTGGCGCCAAAATGCGACATTTCCATCGCTTCTTCATACGTCATTTCATCCAGTGGGAATGCCTTTTTTACCTTTTTGGGATCGGTGGTCATTACCCCGTTAACATCCGTCCAGATCTCGATTTCTTTTACATCAAGAGCAGCGCCAATAATGGCAGCGGTATAATCTGATCCGCCTCTTCCCAGGGTGGTAGTTTCACCTTTGTCGGTTGAGCTGATGAAACCTGTGACGATCTGGATCTTGTCGTGCTCTTTAAAATATTGTTGAATATTTTTGTCTGTTTCTTCTTTTAACACCCGCGCATTGCCGAATTTGCCATCAGTCCTGATCAGTTGACGGGCATCCAGAAATTCCGAATCGAGTCCTTCCTGAACTGCGTATGCATTGATGATGTAACAGGAAAGACGTTCCCCAAAGCTCAGCACAAGATCTGTGGTCCTTGGTGACAATTCTTTCAACAGAAACACACCATGCATAAGATCTTCAAGTTCATTGAGCATCATCTTGATGTTTGCCAGCACATGGCTCTGATTTTTTACTTTAAGAAGATCCTTTACAGCATTAAAATGCTTGTTTTCCAGTTCTTTAAGGTTGTCCTGATAGGAAGCATCATTCTGAGAAGCTTTTATCCCCGTTTCAATCAATGTGTTCGTGACACCCTGCATCGCCGAAGATACCACGGTCGTGTGGATACCCTGCTCTTTATAAGATGAAACAATTTTTATCACCTCCCTGATGCTATCGGGAGATCCGACAGAAGTGCCACCAAATTTTAAAACTTTCATGGGATAAAAGATTATTAATTTATATAAAACAATTTTAAAGTTGGCAAAAATACTAACTGGGCAGTTAATAAGAAGGGTATTTGCCCGATTATTTTATTTTTTTGGCTTCATTCCAGTATTTGTCCATCTCATCAAGGGTCATTTCAGAGATTTTTTTATCATCCCGGGCTGAGGCCTGCTCCAGATACTGAAACCGGGTAATGAATTTTTTGTTTGTTCTTTCGAGCGCTTCTTCCGGATTGATGTCAACAAAACGGGAATAGTTGATCAGGGAGAACAAAAGATCGCCAAATTCCGAAACTGCTTTTTCCTTGTTTTCGATCAAGCCGGCATCGGTGCCGAATTCCGCTCTGAACTCCTGCATTTCTTCTTCCACTTTTTCCCAGACTTGGTCCCGTTCTTCCCAGTCAAAACCTACACCTCTCGCTTTTTCCTGAATACGCATGGCTTTGATGAGTGCCGGCAACGATTTCGGGACACCTCCCAGCACGGAGGTATTGCCTTTTTCCTTGAGTTTGATCTTTTCCCAGTTCCGTTTTACAGCTTCAGCATCATTAGCTTCGGTGTCGCTATAGATATGAGGATGGCGGTAGATTAGTTTGTCGCAAATACTGTTGAGTACATCAGCCACATCAAAGGCTTTTTGCTCGTCGGCAATACGGGAATAGAAAACCATGTGCAGCATCAGATCACCAAGTTCTTTTTTTACTTCTTCAAGATCTTTTTCAATAATGGCATCCGATAATTCAAAGGTCTCTTCGATGGTGAGATGTCTCAGCGTTTCTAGGGTTTGTTTTTTGTCCCACGGACAATTTTCCCTGAGTTCATCCATAATGGTGAGAAGACGGTCAAAAGCCTCCAGCTTCTCTTTTCTGCGCTTATCTACGCCTGCTTTCCTGTTCGCCATAATTCAAATATTAAAAATTAAAAGTATAAACTTTATTCATTTATTCAGTGTTATACTTCTATTAATTATCTTTGCGCAAAATTAGAAAATATATGGAAGTACTAGTAGTAATTGGGGTTTTAGGATTATTTTTTCTGTTGATGTCCGTGCGGCTGATATTTGTCAAAGGTGGTTTTTTCAGAGGCACTTGTGCATCTCAAAGTCCGTTCCTTCAGGACGAAGGAGGCTCCTGCAGCTATTGTGGAAGAAATCTGGAAGAAGGAGAAGTCTGCAAACGAAAAGAAGAGAAAGAAGCAAAAAAAGCCAAAGCCAAGTTTTAATTTTAATTATCCTTTTTTCTCCATTTATTTAATACTTTTGCCCGGCAAAATTCTTATATTATAACATGACTTTAATAAAATCTATATCCGGTATCAGAGGAACAATTGGCGGCAAGGCAGGAGAAGGTCTTACACCAATAGACATCGTAAAATTCACAACTGCTTTCGGTGACTGGTGCAAGGAGAAAACCGGAAAAAATAAATTGGTCATCGGTCGTGATGCCCGTACTTCAGGGGCGATGGTGTCCGGAATTGTTGCTTCAACACTTCAGAGTGTGGGGATTGACGTGGTGGATCTCGGCTTGTCGACAACACCAACTGTAGAGGTTGCAGTGCCGCTTGAAGAAGCTGCCGGAGGGATCATCATCACCGCCAGCCATAATCCCGGACAGTGGAATGCATTGAAGCTAATAAACGATAAAGGAGAATTTATTTCGGCAGATGACGGGGAAGAAGTACTGGAAAGAGCTGATAAGGGTGAGATCATTTATATCGACAACAAAAATATAGGGAGCTATAAACGGGATGACTCCTACATCGATAAACATATCAAAATGATCCTCGATTTGCCCCTCGTCGATAAAAAAGCAATAAAAGAGAAAGGATTCAAAATCGCCATTGATTGTGTGAACTCAACAGGCGGTATTGCCATCCCGAAATTACTAAATGCGCTTGGGGTAACAGAGATCAACGAGATCTATTGTGAGCCGGATGGGCATTTCCCACACAACCCGGAACCACTGCCTGAAAATCTGATACATATTTCTTCGGTTATCGAAAAAGGGATTTTCGATCTCGGCATTGTTGTGGATCCTGATGTGGACAGGCTGGCTTTGCTTACAGAAGACGGCACGCCTTTTGGGGAAGAATATACACTGGTGGCCGTTGCTGATTATGTGTTAAGCAACACAAAGGGAAGCGCTGTTTCAAACCTTTCCTCATCACGGGCTTTGAAAGATATCGCTCTGAAGCATGGTTGTGACTATGAAGCGGCTGCTGTCGGGGAGGTGAATGTGGTCAATAAAATGAAAGAGATCAATGCTGTGATCGGTGGTGAAGGTAATGGAGGCATTATCTATCCCGAACTACATTATGGCAGAGATGCGCTTGTTGGCGTTGCATTATTTCTGACACACCTGGCCAAATTTGGCAAGTCAGCATCCTTTTTGCGATCAAAATATCCAAATTATCATATTTCAAAAAATAAAATCGAACTTACGCCTGATATCAATGTTGATAATGTACTGAAGGCCATCGAACAAAAATATCAGAAAAACCCTGTTAACACCATCGATGGGGTCAAAATTGAGTTTGACAACGAATGGGTGCATCTGCGTAAATCCAATACAGAACCCATCATACGGATCTATGCTGAATCCGAAACGCTGGCAACAGCCGATTATCTTGCCAATAAGATCATTGAAGATATCAGGGAGATCATCACAGAAAAAGTCTAGGGATGAAGGTGTATCTGGATAATGCCGCAACAACCCCAATGGATGAGCGGGTGTTTGAGGAGATGTGTCCGTACCTGAAAGACAACTTTGGTAATCCCTCATCCATTCATAGTCATGGCAGAGAAGCACGGGCATCCATTGAAATAGCACGTAAGAAAGTCGCAGATCTCCTGAATGCTTCTCCGGCAGAAATATTTTTCACTTCCGGAGGCACAGAAGCAGATAACACTGTTTTGCGTAATGCAGTTAGCAGCAATGGTATATTCCATGTCATCACTTCCAGGATCGAACACCACGCTGTTTTACACACACTGGAATTTCTTGAACGAACTAACATTATTGATCTTCATTTTGTGGATCTTGACAGCAAGGGTCATGTGCGATACGACGACCTTGAGCGTTTGTTGGGACGATATGATAATGCACTTGTTTCGCTGATGCATGCCAACAATGAGATCGGAAACATCACAGACATCCAACGGGTGGGGGATCTTTGTAAAGAACACAATGCTTTTTTTCATTCCGACACCGTACAATCGATGGGTATGCTGGATTTGGATTTTTCTTCCATAAATATTGACGCTGTTGCAGGATCAGCCCACAAATTCCATGGTCCGAAAGGGATCGGTATCATGTATATCAATGGCAGCAGGCAGATAGCTCCCCTGATGTATGGCGGTGCCCAGGAGCGTAATATGCGTGGGGGCACGGAAAATGTGGCCGGGATCATCGGACTGGCTAAAGCCCTGGAGATCGCTTGCTCTAACAGGGCCAGGATAAGCGAAGCATTGTCTGACTTGAAAAAATATTCCCTGGACAAACTTAAAACTCTGATTCCGGATATCTTTTTTAATGGCGACTGTGAAAATCCGGACAACAGCCTGCATAAGATCGTAAGCCTGGGTATTCCTGGTATTGAGGATAACGACATGTTGCTGTTCAACCTTGACATACAGGGAATATCTGTTTCGGGAGGGAGCGCCTGTTCGAGTGGAACAAACATCGGGTCTCATGTGCTGGAAGCACTTGATGTGGATAAAAATGCCGGTACCATCCGGATTTCTTTCAGTAAATACACAACAAAAGAACATATTGATTATTTTGCAGAGAAATTAAATGACATCGTTAAAAACGCATGATATGATGTATAAAACATTTCTAATTGCATTTGCCTTATTGATGGTATTTGGCTGCTCAGGCCGAAAAGAAGCTCAAAAAAGTCAGGAATCCAAGATCCCCGTTGTAGTAAAAGATCTGGTTGTTGTATATGGTAAGGACGATTGTGGCGTTTGTTCCAATTTTAAGGAACAACTTGATCAGGATAGCATCGAATACACCTTCATTGATCTGGACACAGACACGAAGGGTTCCGAGCAGATGATTACTAAGTTACAGGACATGGGTTTTAAGGGTGAGATACACCTGCCTGTTGTCTCTGTCAATGGAAAAATGATGGTCAATCCGTCAATGGAAGCATTTAAAGGTTCACT
>JBNKDZ010000512.1:0-3087 GCA_050288525.1 Cyclobacteriaceae bacterium | reverse complement strand
TTAAGTATTTTATCCTTCTCCGCTTCAACCAGGCCATAGGTAAAATTCCGATCGCTTTCGCTGCCTTCAATACGAAAGTCATGACTTAAATCGATCACTTTCACATCTTTCCGCACCACATTTTCTTCGAGGAATTTCCGTGATTGTCCGTGTCCGGAACATAATAACAGCACATCAATATCCTTATCACTGAACTGATCGGTAAATGTCCGCTCGGTCTCACCGATAAGGTCCTTGTGAACGGCATAAAACGGGTTATTCGCATTACTCGAACTATGTACAAACGTAAGTTCGGTTTCCGGATGGTTTAAAAGAATACGTATCAGTTCACCGCCGGTATATCCGGCTCCGCCTATTACCCCAACTCGTATTTTACTCATAATTTAATTGTTCTGTGTTCGTATTATATTTCGATCGGTAACGACTATTTTTCGTTTTCGGCTTTCACCTGGTTGTAGATCATCACCTGATTTGAAATGATTTTTGAAAATCCTTTTACATCTTCGCCATCATATCCCTTATTCTCTTCTCCGTACGATCCGAATTTGGATGACATAAGATCATAGGATGAGTTAATTCCTAAAACCGAAAAACGATATGGTTCGAGGTGGATATACACATCACCGGTAACATGTTCCTGTGTATCGGCAAGGAATTTTTCAACATTGCGCATTACAGGTTCAAGGAACTGACCTTCATGCACGAGCATACCGTACCAGTTACCCAGTTGTTCTTTCCAGTATTGCTGCCACTTAGTTAATACATGTTTTTCCAGTAAATGGTGCGCTTTTATGATCATTAAAGGTGCTGCTGCTTCAAATCCAACCCTTCCTTTAATAC
Organism: Cyclobacteriaceae bacterium; assembly: GCA_050288525.1. GTDB lineage: Bacteria > Bacteroidota > Bacteroidia > Cytophagales > Cyclobacteriaceae > JBNKDZ01. The sequence continues at coordinate 2,247 of JBNKDZ010000512.1, read as the reverse complement.
CTACGATTGTATCTCCAACGTGAATATCACGACCGATGGCATACGAAGAGCCGATCCTGTTAAGTTCCTGAATAGCATCTATAGGATCGTCGTATTTTTTTCCGTCTATTCCTTTTAACTCTCCTTTTTCAAAACTTAAGGAAATTTTACGGGGTTCTTTTTCAGTACATTTGCTAGGGAAAGCTTCTTCAGGCAGATAATCGCTTGAAGTGAGCGTCTCTTTTCCACCAACAGAAGTACCCCAGATACCCTGATTGATGGAATATTGCGCTTTCGACCAATCCATATCCACGCCATGATTTTTCAGGTATTCAATCTCGGCATCCCGTGAAAGTTTCATATCTCGGATAGGCGTAATAATCTCGATACCCGGAATCATGATATGGAAGATCATATCAAAACGTACCTGATCATTACCAGCTCCGGTACTTCCATGCGCTACAGCGTCTGCATTGATTTTCTTTGCATATTCGGCAATTGATTTTGCCTGAAATAAACGCTCAGCACTCACAGACAACGGATACGTATTATTTTTTAACACATTACCGAAAATCAGGTATTTGATACAATTACGGTAGAAATCAGGTGTAGCTCTGATTGTTTCGTGGTGAACGGATCCCATTTGCAGTGCTTTTTCTCCGACAGTTTTCAGTTCTTCTTCCGTGAAGCCACCCGTTTCAACTAAAACTGTATGTACTTCAAATCCTTTATCTTCTGTCAGGTATTTTACACAATATGATGTATCAAGTCCTCCGCTATACGCAAGGACGACTGTTTTTTTCTTCATGATCAAAAAATTATGATAATAAACTTACAAATTCCTTTTTAAATTTCTTCAGCAGGATATCTGCTTTGGCTTTCAGCCAGTTTTTATACACACCCTGATAATCGCTGAATTTCTTTTTCTGATGTTTATATTTTTCCACCGGATCGTATAACATGCCGGTACACAGACAGTGTTTTCTGTTTGTACGGGTAAGGATATCATAATTTACACAACTCTGACATCCCTTCCAGAATTCCTCATCGTCTGTGAGCTCCGAAAATGTGACCGGTCTGTAGCCCAGTTCCGAATTTATTTTCATTACAGCCAGACTTGTTGTCAGGCCAAACAATTTGGCATTCGGGAATTTTTTTCTGGACAATTCAAATGCTTTTTGTTTCACCATCATAGCCAACCCCATCTTCCTGAATTGTTCGGCAACGATAAGACCTGAGTTTGCAGCAAATTTTTCTCCCCATGATTCGATATAGCAAAAGCCGGCTAATACACCTTCGTTGGTTAGCGCAATTACTGCTTTGCCTTCATTCATTTTGGTGGCGATATATTCAGGAGACCGTTTTGCGATCCCTGTTCCACGGGCTTTCGCAGAAGTTTCGATAAGCTCGCTTATTTCTTCAGCATATTTTAAATGTTCCGTGGCGGCTACCAGTACCTTAAAATCTTTCATCAATACAAACTAAATACTAAAATTTGTTAAAACAGAATAATTAAACACCCGGTGAGAGATTACCGCATAGGTAACCATAGTTAATTGCAGCCCCCGAAGGGCCTGAATCTTGATAGTCGTATTGAAAAGATATGTAAAAAATACTGTTTCAATGGCGTATAATTTTTAGGAAGGCAAAAATAATGAGTTTTTCTGATTACCCACACAAATACCGGAAATATTTTCCCGATAACTATTAATATTTACGGTTAATGATCTCGCTAAGAATTATTGCATCTTGTATCCCCTCGGGTTTTCGGAGCATTTGAACAATCCGGTTGCATTGCTCTGATTCGATGGTGTAATTAGAGGACCGTTCATAAATTGCTTCTGATTCTTGCCCGGATGTACCATAATAACCTGAGGTATCTTCAAGCGATTGTCCCTCATAAGTGGTATATGGATTTTGCTCATATTTATTTTCCAATTCCCTGATCTCTTGCTGAACAGTTTTTTCTACTGGTTGAACCACCTCAGGCTCTTCCTCGCCAAGTGCTTTACGTTCAAACTCCCGGATCAATTCTTCAAATGAGGAAAAGGTTTTTTTCTGAGTGGTCGTCGTAGACGGCCTGTTAACGGGTGCTCTGGATTGTGGTCTGTTTATATTCGGACGTTGAGGAGGTGTTTTCTTCTTCTTATCCTGTCCTTTCATCACCTTGGCAACAATAAAAATGATGGCGAAAATGATGTATAAAATTATTTGTAATCCGTCTTCCATATTGATTCAAATATAAAAAATATATTTAACTTTGCTGAC
>JBNKDZ010000511.1:0-3562 GCA_050288525.1 Cyclobacteriaceae bacterium | reverse complement strand
GAAGCCGCTTCTCTGGGTATTATCGGAGGAGCTGATGGCCCTACAGCTATCTATACAACGATCATTCTTGCTGAACATCTGCTTGGTCCTATCGCTATAGCAGCGTATTCGTATATGGCATTAGTACCTGTGATCATCCCGTTAGTGGTACGGCTTACATGTAATAAAAAGGAATTACAAATAAATATGAAAAAGCAGGATAAACTCTTTCCTTCTAAAAACGAAATTAAAAATATTCGTGCTTTGAAAATTGTATTTCCTATTTTGCTGACAGCCATTATTGGATTACTGGTACCTTCAGCGTTGCCTCTTGCCGGGATGCTTTTATTTGGGAACCTTGTTAAGGAGATCGGTACCGATACCGAACGTCTTTCAAGTGCCGCATCCGGACCGATACTTAATGCTGCCACGATATTTTTGGGGCTATGCGTTGGGGCAACAATGACCTCAGATGTTTTTCTTGATGTTAAAACACTAGGAATTATCGTAGGAGGTTTCCTCGCTTTTGGTATTTCAGTAGCTGGTGGAATTTATTCGGTTAAGATTTATAACCTTTTCAACAAGAAAAAAATCAATCCGCTTATCGGCGCGACAGGTTTGAGTGCAGTACCTATGGCATCAAGGGTTGCCAATGAAATCGCCCTTAAACATGATCCGAGTAATCACCTGCTGCAATATGCTATGGCAAGCAATATATCCGGTGTAATCGGATCTGCTGTAGCTGCTGGTGTATTGATCACATTCTTATCATAGCGATTACTTAAAATACTATAAACATTCAGGAGGTTGTCTTGCTTTTACAGACAGCCTCCTTTTGATTTTAATCATAACTTACGTGTATCCAAAAACAAAAAACGGAAGCATCCGTCAACAGAATCTGTACAAGGTTCTTACAGGAAAATATATTCCTGCTGACACCATGTCTGAAAGGTTTTCAACCTATGAATTAAAGAACACCTCCGGAATAAAACAACTTAAAGAAGCCTATCAGGAACTGAACGGGACCAAAGACATCATTGATATCAGGTTCAATGAAAAACTTATGGAATTTGGCAGGTTTAGTGTAATACTCGATAACCAGCTGCATTTCAACAAATACAGGATCATAACACTCCGGTCTTTGTTTTATGAGACAACACATAGCTTTTCTTTAACCAAATACCGGAATTACTGCCGTAAATACGAACATGAATGCCTGAAATCGGGTGTGTCCTATCCATACTGGACCAATCCTGATGCGGAATATCATTTCGGACAATCGCAGGTGAATGGAGACCTCGGGCTGAACGGGTCTTCCGGATGGAAGTTTACAGCACTTAAAGATATGGCCCTGGACCTGATTGCACGACAGCGAAAAATTCGTTTACTACGGTTATCTGTATGGGATGAACTAATGATTGACAAAAAACTTGTCCGCCTAAATGAACTTCTGGTAAATCCGGATAACAATGCATCAGAAGCGATCCTGAAATTTGCCGAGCGGAAGATCATTATGTTGTATGCCTGATCGCTATTTTAAGAAGCTAAGAATTTCCTTTTTAACGGAAGCATGTTGACTTTCATTTTTAATCCTTCCGTTATAAAAACCAATGTAAAAAGTAATGTCCTTATCCGAAAGTTGCGGCTCTGTTTCACCGTGTTTCCCAAATCCAAACATTATCATGCCATCTTCGGAGTCCATTTCTTTATCTGAGTTGCCAAGAAAACCCAAAGCATCGATCGAGCGGTCCGGATGTTGAATGGCAACAAAAAGTATCTGCCTGGTGTCGTCATCTCCAAAATAAGCCCAATGCCAGTTGGCATATATACGGTCTCCAAGGTTAAGATTCCCTATTTCTCTTCTCGGACCACCGAGGTTTGTTCCCCAGTATTGCTTGTCAGGTGCAAATCTGCCAGCAATAGGGCCGGCATATAAAAACCAGTATTTATGATCCGGATCAGTCTTTTCAATGGTAACAGACGCATAATTATCATAAAATTTCCAGCGCCACTGCCAATTTCCGCTTTTACTTATTGTCAGGATTGTTTGATCATCCACTTTAAAGCTATAACATTTGTCAAACCCCGGATGGCCAACCCCGTCATCTTCTGATCCAATCACAAAATTTGGAATTCCCCTTAATGTACTCGCTGCAGATTGGGGAAATGTGTCTTCTTTAACATTTTTAAAACTTATCCAGTCATTACCAAACCTGTCAATCATCCTTGAAAAACCTCCGCCCGCCTTATCATAATAATAAACAGCCCTTTTTGTCCGAATGATAAAATGCTCCGTTCCTTCATACAATTCATCCGATATGCTTATCGCGTAAAGAGACGGCAATCCGAGAGAAAAAAATATCAGTGTTGTGGAAAGTAGTAATTTCATCAACTCAAATTTAAGATTTTTTATGATTTTCAAAAATAAATCCAAAAAAAGTCCTATTCAGATTCGTTGCATGAAAACAATCAGAATAGGTATTTTTAGATTTTCAGAATGGATCTTTGTCGTTGATGTCAGGATTTTTAACAAGATATCGGATTACTACATCTTCTAATAAGCTGATAATTGAATCTAGGTAGATACCCTTTACTGGAAGTATTCCTAAGTGTGATAAATACAGCGCTGATATTTTGATGCTTGAATTCAATTGATCCATCAGAGCAATTATCAAGCAAAGGCATCAGCGCTCTTCTGTGTTCTGCTTTAGAAATATCGCTCACCTTTTAACTCAAGAGAAAGCATATTGAAATAATCAGCAACAATAAGCTCCGTATTTGAACAAGGGAATAACATTATTGATTATTTTCAAAAGCTATTATTAACACTAAAATGTGGTTTATCCTGTATTCAAATTTAATGTTTTGAGCAAGAAAATCAATAGTATACGAAGAAAGGGGGAGATAATATGACACTGTAAAATCTCTTTCATATTAAATCATTCACCCTTTCCTCAACCTCAACGCATTCCCAATTACAGAAACAGAGCTAAAACTCATAGCTGCAGCAGCGATCATGGGGCTTAGGAGGATGCCGAAGAAGGGGTAGAGGATGCCGGTGGCGATCGGTACTCCCAAGGCGTTGTAGAGAAAAGCGAAAAAGAGGTTTTGTTTGATGTTGGCCATTACCTTATCGCTGAGCTCGCGGGCTTTGACGATGCCGTGCAGGTCGCCTTTTACAAGGGTGATTTCGGCGCTTTGCATGGCAATATCGGTGCCGGTACCCATGGCGATGCCTATGTTGGCCTGCGCCAGAGCGGGTACATCGTTAATGCCGTCACCTGCTACGATGTTGCCTTATTCCTGAACTCTTTGACAATGGCGTACTTGTCGTCCGGCAGGCATTCGGCCTGATATCCGTCCAGTCCGATCTCATTCGATACGGCTTCAGCCGTGAACTTGTTGTCACCCGTCAACATATGTACTTTAACACCCGCTTTCTGAAGTTCTTTGATGGCCAGGGCAGAACAGATACCGCATTGACGAACGCATAGACATAGGCAGGTTCAGGTCCCCAGATGGCCCAGATGGCAAAGGTGATGATCGCGATGGATATAACGATCTGGACGAAATATTTGGCGAC
>JBNKDZ010000510.1:0-11771 GCA_050288525.1 Cyclobacteriaceae bacterium | reverse complement strand
ACGGATATATTCGTTCCTTTAATCTTAGAATAATCAGATCCCACCAGATGTATGGACATTTTACATTCGGATACTTCCTTCTTTATCATTTTTCTTGCCGCATCCGGATCATCCGGTACATTTTTTATCGGAAGAACTTTATATCCGTGCCGAAGGAGTTCCCTTTTTAAAGAATCCCGGTAGTGGCTGATATCATTTCCAACCTCAGCCAGGTAAACGGCAATACTGTTCAGTCCATTACTAATATGTCGTATCTCTTCTTCAGCCGATTCGAGCTCTACAAAAATCCGGGACACATCATACACCAGATCGTATAACCGCATCCATATCGAATTTTCTGATACATCATCACTGAAACTCTCATACTCCACATAACACCCCTTATCCCTGTCATAGTGATGGAACAAATAACTTCTTGAATTGCTTAAAAAGTCGAGCAGAAAATTTCCTGATAAAGGACTCTTAACAAGTTTAAATATTCTGGAATTCCATGATATACTGTTCAATCCTTTATTAATGGCTTTATCATGAAATATCTTTATCTCTTCATTAAAGGTCTCACTATTCAACAGGTTTTCCGAGACAAATGGTATCAGGAGAGTGTAAGGGGTATAGATCGTATCAATATCAAGTTCTTTGTCTGAAATAAGTCTGATCCGTATTTCGTGTTTCGTTACCCGACCTAATAACAGCTCAAAATAACGTTTAAAATCAGCAATCCACTTGATTTTACTTTCGTCATCTGCATCTTTGACGGCATATATCAGAAATATATTTTCGTTCATTTCCATCACAATACCATATTACGTAAAATTATAATAAAGCCTTATTACTTTTCAAAAAATAAAAATGTAAATATTTACAATATCCAATTAAACTCTTTTTTTTTATTCTAATTGTCGAATTTGTCTTAAAAGCTTACAAAAATGTTATCCGCCAATCTTTTACTTTATTAAAAAATGTCAAACCGTAAAATCTGATTTATTAAAAATATTATCAACACTTGTAACATCACAATATTTTGATTCATGCTTTTTGTCTTTACTAAACCTATTGTGATTTATCCAATAAAATCTTTGAAAAAACATATCCGATATCACGACATCTTAAAATTCTCAATAAAGTTTATCAGATAATTATTTAAAAAGATAACTCCATCGATAAGATAATTGTTTTTTGTCTATGGATGATAAAACATAATCTCGTTGAATAATCACACTATGGATGTAAACAATAAATTAAAGTGAGAGCATATATACACCTTGTTTACAGTATTTTATACAAAAATAATACATGCCGAAAACCTAAACAAAGTTAGATGACGCTTCTTCCTTTTGAAAGGAGTTGAGAATTGTGATCGTTGCATCATATTCAGAGGTGATCAGATCGATAAACTGGCTTTTATTGATTTTTAATAATTCAGTATCAGATATCGTATGAAAATTCACCTCCGAGCTGAAAAAGTTCAGATTTATGTCTTCTCCTGGAAAATCGCCGGATTTAAAATCCAGGAGGACCTCGTTATTTTTATCCCGCACCTCAATACCTCCGGAAAATACGATATAATAGCTGTCGTTGTCCCATTCTTCCGTATCAATAACCGTATCATCTTCCAGGAATATCTCTTCAATCATATCGGCTATAATTACGATTATGGAACTTGGAAGATCACTGAATATCGAAGCTCTTTTCATAAAAGAAGCTATTTCAAACTTCATGTGCGGCCTTAATTTTGACGAATGATCTAACTCCTGACCGATCATAAGGTTGTCGATGTAGGTTCGTTTGGAAAAATCAAGACGTCCGATATTATCATTATACAACGCCAGATCTATATTTCTCAGGGACCATGCAGAGACCTCACTAATAAGATCATCCGGATTAAACATATTTGCGATCAGATCAATGTTATACGTTTCTGCTACTTTCCGTTCACCAAGACAACGAATTGCACAGGCTTTGGTCCACCGGTTAATCTGATTGAAATCCTTGTTAATAATACTTTTCATCAATTTGGTGATATCGGTATCTACCTGAGGGTAGAACATCTGCAACCTGCGGATCCGCTCCAAATCAGATGTATCGTCAAACACCGGAATTATTTTTTGTTTCAGATCTTCAGACAGGAAGACGTCAAGCAGCTCAATAGCATAGGATATTCCTTCATTGGTTTGTGTCTGGATATTCTCTCTTACCAGCTGGATTGAATTCTGATCATAAATCATGGAAAGCAACATATAAATGTGCGCATGAATATGCCGGATCTCTTCTTTTAGTGCGCTTATCAAGTCTTTCAGGCATGCGTCGGGTATCTCCACAAATTTTTCAATCGCTCCGAGATTTTTTACGATATCACTAATGTCCGACTCAATAGCAAATTTGATGCGCTGGATCTGATCGTCTTTAGCTTTGAAATCACAATGACTAAGAAAGAGGAAGGCATTTGACTGTACTTTTTTATCCGGATAATTGGTTTTTCCCCATAACAGCTCCTTAGCTCTGGCATTTGCTATTTTGGAATATATGTATAGAATACGCAGTTTTACATTGACATCTTCCGTATTGTAAAAAATCGTTTCAAGATTGATAAAAGCTTCATCACCAAAGGATATCAGCGCATCAGCTGCGGCTTCCATAAAATTCTTCTTCTGAAGATTATCATAAATAAAGGGTAAAAGCTCCGTCTTTTTCAGCAAGGCTGCCGTATTCATTGCCGCCTTTACTACACGGCCGTCCACATCATTAAGCAGCTCGATCAACATTATGGTACTGTCTTCAAAATGATCTACCCCGATCAGTTCTGCTGCAAGCTTTCTTTCCTCAGGATAGATCGAATGGATCATATCCCGGATATTGTCGCCAAACAACAATTCATTGGAATGCCCTTCTTCTGTTAAAGAATGCAGACTTCTCATTTCTTCCAGGTCTTCTGAAAGATTGGCTATGTGAATGAAAGAGAAATCGCTTTCGAGATTTATCAGGACAAGTTTCTTAATATTGTTGTCCTTCTCTTTTCTGAAGTCACTTATCGTAGACTTAAACACTTCAGGTGATATTTTTGCCAGAAGCCTGAGAGCAAAAGTCATAACCCCTGGAGCATCGGTATTGATGGAGTCGAAAAGTTTCATGATAAGCAGGTCTTTGCCTTTTAGCTCCATCTTACTGGCTTCATTCTTCTGGCGTTCGAGCTTTAACCGGATATTCACCCTATACAGGTGATACATTTTAAAGATCAGGTAGATCCACACACCTATAATCAAAACAAGGATCCAGGAATAGTGGATCAGTTCAAAAGACGGGATCAGGCCAAGCAGCAATATCAAGCCTCCTCCCAGGGCTCTGGCAAATTCATTAACCAAACCTTCGATCTTTACCTGTACGTCAAACCGTATTTTACTATCGAGGGGCATAAAAAACAATTTGAATACCGGGTTTTCGGTTGCTTCCCTGAGAGTTGTAACAAAGAGTTTTGATAGCACGATAAACAGGAAAAACCAAATAAAGTTTGAGTTGGTAATATCAAATCCAAAATAATGACCGGAGAATAAAGCCAGGCCTGTAAACAATATCAAAAGAACTGGCAAAACCAATAAGGAGGTTTTAAGCCCGTACATTGAAATGAGTTTATCATTTACGAAAGTCTGTATAAGCAAACTCAGGATCATGATCGATCCTTCAAATACCCCCAGAAAACTGGCCATTTGTTTTTCATCCGGATATTGTTGTTCGGTAACATTCATAAAAGAATAATCGATGAATGTGAATACCATCATTGAGAACAACAGGAACGCAGATAATACGATCACATAGTTGCTCTTGAACATATTTTTAAATTTCGTCTCCTCAGGCCTGGGTCCTATCTGGTGATGGAATGAACTGATCTCAAATTTTGAATGGATCACGATCATAAAAACCAGCGAAATGATTATTCCTGCCTCTCCGACAAGCAACAGATTGGTTATGTCTGCTATAAAGGGAATGAAAAATGGTATGGAAAATGTCGTGATGATAATAGCGATCAGCTGACCGGTATCGATCCCGCCAATAATCCTTTTGGACTGACGCAGATCAAACAGCCTGCCGAATACCCCCCAAAAACTCAATAGCAATACCGAAGTGATGGGGCCGAGCATGACGAACAGCGCAAATATGACCCAGTTTATATCATAATAGAAAAACATAACCCTGGTTATTGCAATAAAGGCAAATACCAGCACCATATTAAAAATTACCAGTCTGGAATAATGGATCCTGTTCTGCAGTGAGGCATACAGAAATGTTGAAATAATCCCGAGTACCCCTGAAATAAAAAAGGCTTCGCGTATATAGTCACTAAGGTGATTCAGAAAGAGGGTCGTCGCAACGATCTTGTAAGTTGCCAGAAACACCCCCATGAAAAAACCCTGCCCCAATAGCAGCAGAACAGGCTTTTCCTCTCCTTCAACAACATTTATAAGACTTAGCAGACCTTTAATCATCCTAAACGAAATTGTTCATTCCTGTAAAAGGCTGTATTTTACACATCATTTTCAGACATACAGCCAAATCATTGGATTAATATAAGGGTAAAAATGTTGTGAATAAATACCGGTTATAAAAAACCTTGTATTTAATGTAATTAACAGGTGAACTATTCAATTTACCTGTAGTACGGTTACCCTTAATCTCTCTCATATGAATCTGTCGAAGAATTTGCCTTATGTGTTTTCAGACTATAGATCAGAATAACCAGAAAGCATATCACAGGCACCACAAATGAATAGTGAATGTTTGAATAATCCGAAACCAATCCCTGAACAGCCGTAAGCAATGCCCCTCCCAGAATCGCCATGATCAGGCCGGACCCTCCGATTTTAGTATCTTTGCCCAAACCGGTAACTGCCAGACCATAGATCGTAGGAAACATTAGTGACATAAAACCAGATATGGAAATAAGAGCTATCACACCAAAATAACCAGTTCCAAATATGGCTAAACTCGTACAAATCATTGCCATCAGGGCAGAGATAAAAAGCAATTTTTCCGGTGTGATGAATTTCATCAAAGCGGTAAATACAAACCTTGATATCACAAATAAAATCAGAGCGTACATATAGTAATCCGAGGCGTCTGCTTCATTGATATCCAATTCCAACATCACATAGCGAATGGTGTATGACCAAATACCGATCTGTGCCCCTACATAAAAAAACTGAGCTATTACACCACTCCGATAATTCTTATTCTTAAACAACTTAAGTAACGTTTTACCCAAATGAACTCCATGGCCGTCATCCTGTGCTTTAGGCATTTTTACAAATTTGATAAGGATCCAGATCACCACAAGGAATATTGCAACACTAACATAAGGCCCCATTACCGCATTCAACTCATTTGTTTGTATTGCCTGAAGCTGTTCGGAAGGCATCATACTACGTTCTGCTGCAGTTGCCGGATTAAGATTAGGAAGAATAAACTTTCCACTTAACCAAACCCCGGCAATAGATCCCAATGGATTAAATGACTGCGCAAGATTCAATCGTTGAGTTGCCGTCTCCGGTGCTCCCAGAATGATCACATATGAATTTGCAGTGGTTTCTAATATGGACAAGCCACCTGCCAATATAAATAATGCCCCCAGGAAATGACCATATACCTGCGTAATACTTGCCGGATAAAAAAGCAGAGCTCCAAGGATAAACATTCCAAGTCCTAATAAAATCCCGGATTTATACGTAAATTTTATTATATACATCGCTGCCGGCAATGCCAAAACAAAGTATGCACCATAAAAAGCCTGCTGAATCCAGGAGGTCTGAAAATCCGTCATGCTCATGATCTTTTTAAAGGCTGCCAGCAGGGTATCTGTCATGTTATTGGCCAGGCCCCACATAAAAAACAGGGTGGTTAACAGGATGAACGGGATAACAAAACTTTCTCCGTTAAGAGAAAGGAGTTTGTTATGCTTTTTCGCTTTCATATTATTAAAATGTTTATGTTGCTTTCAAATATAATAAAAATACTATTACCTCCTTTTCTGACTGCACTATCCACTGTTGATCATGAAGAATGTACAAAAATTCCGGCTTGTAAGCGACAATATAATCAGAATTTCATATTCCATGATACCTTACGGGATAAAAATCTGCAGGCGTTAAGAAAAATTCTTTACCAGCTCCTTCAATTCCTCAAGTTGTGCATCTGTCATCCCTTCGGGTTCAAAACCTGCCGACTTGCACTGAAACCATATCTTTGCTGACTTGCACACAATATCAATATGATCAAAGGTCTCTATCAGGTTTTTGCCTATCGCAAAGATCCCGTGTTTCTCCCATACCACAATATCATGTTTTTTAAAGCTTTTGATAGTCTCTTCCGCGATAGCCTGGGTACCGGGAAGAATATAAGGCACAAATCCTGCGCCTTTAGGGATGAAAATCATCGTTTCGGGATGCATACCCCAGAGGATCTTGTTTAACGCTTCCGTACTTTTTATACCGCTGTACTGTGTCAGGGCAATTACTTCGGTTGCGTGCGTATGCAAAACGACGGTTTCACCGGTTCCCCGTTCAGCGATCATATCGTGAATCCCAAGGTGCGAAGGCAACTCTGAAGTCGGCCGCACAGAAGCATTTTGTTTTGCCACCCGGTACGTCTGTCCGTTTTTACCTATCTGCACATACAAACCGTTATCGGCAGGTGCTTTGGCAATATCCGGCATTCTTCTTCCTGTACCGGTCATATAAAAACTTTTTCCTTTAAGATGGTCCAGGTTTTTTTCGAGTTGTATCTCCTCTGACAGGTATTCCACTATCGGGTTTTCGGGTAACAAAATGGATATATTCCCCGCATTTTTCTCCGACCAGCCCCGCTCCCACATTACCTGTGCTACGGTAGCAACATCATTCAGTATCTTGTCAACACGATTCTGATTTTTAAAAAAATTGTTCATGTATTTTAATGTAGTTTCAAATAATTCCTGAATATATGCAAAGCATGTCTGATATCATGCGTTATCATTTATTTTTCGGGTTCGAAAACCGTGTAATTCCTGCAAAGATGTACAGCAGCCTCTTCTATCGAACTATAATTTCCTAAAGCTGTATGCGCAATCAACGCCGCTCCCATCACGGTAATTTCAGCCTGCGGTGATATTTTTACCGGAATGCCCAATGCGTTGGCCCGGAGTTGGTTCCATAAAGTATTTTTCGATCCTCCTCCCACAACGATCAGGGATCCTGATTTAAATCCGGCAGTCTTTTCCAACTGTTCCAGTCCATCCCTTGTTTTCCGAACCAGCGCTTCCAGTGCTGATCTGAATATTTGTTGCCGGTTGGTATCCATTCCAATCCCTGAGATCTGACCTGACATCGTATTAAAATCCGGGGTAAAACACAGGTGCATTTCATCCGGATCGACTTTTTCCGCCTCTTCGATCATGATCCCGTAGACATCCCCTGGATTCTCTTCAGCTTCTTTCTGATAGAAGGCTGTTTTTATCCATTCAATAACGCCGGATCCAAGCCATTGCATCCCGCTGTCGTACAATCCTGATACAGCATCCAGCTCGTTGGTGATACCCGCTTTCAGGCTTTCCTCAGAAAGTGTTACCTGTGCTGAACGTGCCATTAACACTTCCCAGGTCCCGGAACTCAAAACAGGTTCATGTATACCTCCTCCTGACCCGATCAGGGCCATTTGTGTATCATGCCCTCCGGCAATAACCCTGATGCCTGCCGGAAGTCCCATTTCTGAGGCCGGCTCAGGCAACAACTGACCGGCTATGGTACCGGAATCAACACATTTAAAAAATTTATCCGGCAATCCTGTTTTGTTCAGAATGACATCGGAAAACTTCCGGCTTTTAAGGTCCGTCAGCATGGAGGTGCCCGCCATTGTGACATCATTGACCAGTTGTCCGGTCATCTTATGTATAAAAAACGATGGCATAAAAAGAAATCCCTCCATATTATCAAGGATATCCGGATGGTTTTCTTTTAACCATAGCAATGAAAAGATCGTATTAAAGCTGAACGCATTTACGCCGCTGATCTGATACAACTCAGACAAGGGCATGTACGTTCCGATATTATGCATCACAGAGATCGTCCGCTGACATTTCCATGATATTACCGGATATAAAATAGTACCGGCATCGTCAACCGGTGCTCCATTTACACCGAAAGTGGTAATTATGATTGCCTTTATATCCTCTTTCTTCAGTTTTTTCGAAATCGCTCTGGTGCAGGCACAAAATTTCACCCATATTTCTACCACATCCCACATTAATCCTCCCGGATAGCATGGGTCAGGACGTGTTTCATTTGGCAATGCATGTATGGCTTTGATGACACCATCACCATTTACAGCTACCGCCCTTACATTGGTGGCTCCGCAATCGAGTACGATTACAATGTCATTGTTCATGCCTGTTTGTACAATGGGCCATAGGTGATACATGCTCTGAAATCGGATCCTTCCTTATCCATGCCATGCATATTCCACGCCGAAGGACGGTAGATCTGATCCTCAGGGATATTGTGCATATTTACTGGTATACGCAACATGGATGCCAGCGTGATCAGATCGGCACCAATGTGACCATAACTTGAAGCGCAATGATTTGCCCCCCAGTTGGCCATGACCGAATACACATCTTTGAACGCTCCCTGCCCGGTCAATCTGGGAGCAAACCAGGTAGTGGGCCATCCCGGATCGGTTCGTTCGGTCAGGATCTTATTCATATTTTCCGGTAATTCTACGGTATACCCTTCAGCAATCTGGAGTACAGGCCCGAGCCCCTTTACCAGATTCAACCTTGAAACGGTTACCGGCATGCCGCCTTTTGTCAAAAACTGAGATGAGAAACCTCCTCCCCGGAAATACCCCTGTGAAGCGGGACACCATTGAGTCGCTGCCAGGCAATCCTGGATTTCCTTCTCTGAAATTTCCCAAAAGGGTTTGATAGCCGGCTTGCCATTTTTTGTCTGTTGGCCCGAAAAATCAAGCGCTGATGCACCTGAGTTTATGAGATGTATTATGCCATTTGCAGCATGGTCTTCCGGTTTTTGGCCTGTTACACGTTCAATGGCATCCGGACTCCAGTACGTACGTATATCGGAAAACATCTGGGCGGTATTCGTCAACAGATAGCCAAAAAGCATAACCACCCCGTTCAGCGAATCATTTTCGGTTGCAACAAGGTAAGGATTCCGGACTCCGTTCCAGTCAAAGGACGAACAAAGTATTGCCTCCAGAAAATCACCGTTAGGCTGATAGTCGGTCCATTGGCGTTGCCCCTGAAAACCTGCCAGGATGGCGTGATGTCCCAGTGCTTCTTCACCGAAACCCATTTCAGCAAGCCGTGGATTTCCGATCATCAGATCCCGGGCGATAAGCGCCATTTTTACAACGGTTTCCCATTCCTTATCCTTTTGTTCACGGCTCTTTGGTGCAGTGTTATAGTCTTTTCCTTCCCTACAATTTTCTTTGGTCCAGATTAATGCTCGTTTATATTCCTTCGTATCGTAAATCCCCAGATCCATGCGTCGCAAAAATTCTGTCATGTCGATATATTCATTGCGCATGCCCAGATATTCCTGAAAGAAATCTGCATTAACAACCGATCCTGCGATCCCCATGGACACCGCACCCATTGACAAGTAGGATTTTCCCCGCATAATTGCCTGAGCCAGTCCGGCACGCACAAACCGAAGGATCTTTTCCTGTACATCCTCCGGGATGGTGGTGTCAGAATTTTCCTGAACATCTTTACCATAGATCCCGAAGGCAGGCAGCCCTTTTTGGTTATGGCCTGCAAGAACAGCAGCCAGATATACGGCCCCAGGGCGTTCGGTACCGTTAAATCCCCATACTGCTTTGGGCAGATGCGGATCCATATCCATGGTTTCACTTCCATAACACCAGCATGGCGTTACGGTAAGAGAGACCCCGACATTGTTATCCCTGAATTTATTGGCAGACGCTGCTGCTTCCTGTACCCCTCCGATGCAGCTATCCGCAATGATACATTCAACATGCTTGCCATTCGGATAAAACAACATATCTGAAATTAATCGGGCTGCTGATTTCGCCATGTTCATAGTCTGTTCTTCCAACGATTCACGGACTCCCCCGAGTCTTCCGTCTATTGCCGGGCGAATGCCTATTTTTGGATAATAGTTCTTCATAGTGACTTTCTGATTATATGTTGAGTTGGAATAAATTCCCTAATGATCCGATTCTCTGAAACAAATTTTCCCGCCTGTTCTCCCATCATTTTAAAATCCGTTGAAATTGCCGTAATGCCACATGCAACAAATTCATACAGTGGTGCATCGTTGTAAACCAGGACACCGACATCCTTTCCGATCGTAAATTTTCTGCGTCGACTTTTATCAAGAACCTGATACAAATCCGGTTGCCGGAGGACGAAATAGGCTTCGTCACTGTTTACGTTAAGTTCCTGTGAAGATATTATATTTCCATTCAGATCATATTCTTTACAAAATTTACTGAATGCATTTTCTGTACCCACAGGATGACGCAGAAGCACCGGATTTACCAGGTTAAAAACATTATATCTCCGGATACGGTCATACAAATGAACCAATTGGCAGTATACAGCGCCTTCAAAATCCTGAAACACAAAATTATACGTATCATCCGGCAGATCAAGTACCGGAATGTCCAGAAAAAGCGTCCTCGCCGGATTTAGTTTTTTCAAAGATCCGGCCAGTTTAAACTGTTGTGTATCAATATTCATTATAATATGATAATTGTACCTTCCAACGCTTTCTGAAATGATCGAATCAAATAACCGGCTGTTATAATGATGAAATATCAGATCCACCGAATACGATGAGTCCAGACATTTTTGTATCTCCCTAAAAACAATTTCTTTATGAGGGCTATAGTAATCAAGCAGGATCAATACTTTTTTGATATCTCTGTTTACATAGTATCCTTTATTCGGCATCGCATTAACTATACCCCTGTTTTTTAGTTCCTGATATGCTTTGAAAACCGTGTCACGGGAAATATTCAGTTGGTGGCTGACAGCATTTACAGATGGCAAAAGATCCCCCTCGCTCAATTCCGTTTGGATTATCCGGACCAGTTCATTGATCAATTGTTGCTGTTTCGTTACTCCTGCCTGTTCCCCTATTTGAATTTTTAATGCCTTCATGTCATACTATGCTGTGCTGTTCTGTGCTGACATAAATATAAGAAAATTATCTTACCTACAATCCATATGTTAACTGTTAAATCCGGATCATAAAACTCCGAGTGTATCATTCAGATATTTATCCAGGGCGGAGATGCATGCTTTTTTATCCCCCGAAATTGTATTAAACACATGTACAGATGACAGCGGGACTGAAGTTACATGATCGGTTTTCAACAAAACCTTTCCAATAACAGGTTTTTTTCTACCAAAGCCCGGTGATTTTACAACATCGAGGATTTGCATATTAATCCAATTCATATTTGCTTTATCCGCAAAAATGATGGCTATATCAAAATTCCTGAGATTTTCATGATGTGATTTCCGGACGGCTATCAGATCGGAATCATACAAGGATGTAACGACTGAGAATCCTCTTTTTCTGAGGTGTGCGATATATTCTTTTGCTTCAACTTCATCTGTTTTATCAAACAAAAAATACAGCTGGATCGTCTGAGTACCTTTTATATACAGGCCTGAATCATGTTCCGCTTCTTCATGATCACGTATGATATGGAGTATATAGGTTTTAAACTCTTCAAATGACGACTGAATAAAATTCACC
>JBNKDZ010000509.1:0-6001 GCA_050288525.1 Cyclobacteriaceae bacterium | reverse complement strand
GTTGTCCTGATAGTGAAAGAATTACGTTATCTTAATAAATATTTTATGAGATATAAAGGATACCTGATACTGGGTATTCTTTTTGCGATTATTTCAAATGCTTTTCAGATCATTCCTGCCCAACTGGTGCGGTATGCCCTTGATCTCGTAGCTGACAACTTACAGATCTTCAAGTCTTTTAATAATCTGAGTACCGGTGAAGTTTACCGAGAAGTAATCAATTCCAGTATTGTGTTTTACGGGATCCTTATACTGATAATTGCACTTTTACGCGGACTATTTCTCTTCCTTGTCCGCCAGACGATCATTGTTATGTCACGGCATATTGAGTTTGAACTGAAAAATGATATTTATGACCATTTTCAATCCCTCCCGTTAAGTTTTTTCAGGAAGCAGAATACCGGTGACCTGATTGCCCGGATCTCAGAAGATGTCAGCAAAGTACGTATGTATATCGGGCCGGCCATTATGTATGGATTGAACATGCTTGTACTTTTTATCATTCTTATTCCCATCATGTTTTCGATTAATGTCAAGCTTACCTTGTATGCGCTTATACCCTTACCTATACTTTCGATCAGTATATACTATGTGAACAACATCATAAACAAACGATCGGAAGAGATCCAGGAAAGCCTCTCAAACCTTTCTACATTTGTTCAGGAGGCTTTTTCAGGGATACGGGTAATCAAGTCTTTTGCACGCGAAGCTGATTCGGCAAATAATTTCGCAGCAGAAAGCGAACATTATAAAAAGAAATCCCTTCAGCTTACAATGGTTAACGCATTATTTTTTCCCCTGATAATGTCGCTAATTGGATTGAGCATTATTCTTACAGTGTTCATCGGTGGATCAGAAGTGATAAACGGGTCTCTTACAATAGGGAACATAGCTGAATTCATTTTATATGTAAATTTAATGACCTGGCCTGTCACGTCCCTTGGGTGGATCACCAGCATCATCCAACGGGCAGCTGCTTCTCAAAAAAGGATTAATGAACTGTTGGAAGTTGAAAATGACCTGATCTCCAATGAGAATATTGAAAGACCTGTATACGGTAAGATCTCTTTTGAAGATGTTTCATTTACCTATTCTGATTCAGGTATTTGTGCATTAAAAAATATTTCCTTTCAAATCGAACCGGGTGAGTCCATGGCCATTATCGGAACAACCGGTTCGGGAAAAAGTACGCTGGCGAATTTAATGGTCCGTATGATCGATCCTTCGGAAGGCACCATTCTGATCGACGACCTTGATCTCAGGTCATATCATCCATCCCGCTACAGGGGTCAGGTCGGTTATGTGCCTCAGGATGTATTTCTGTTTTCAGATACCATTTCCAATAACCTCACCTTCGGGCTTCCTTCAGATCATGACAAGGATCTTGTAAAAGCCCTGTCTGATGCCGATCTATATGACAACATCATGGAATTTCCCGATCAGCTTGATACCATCCTGGGTGAGCGGGGCATCACCTTATCCGGAGGACAGAAACAACGGCTATCCATAGCCAGAGCGTTAATTAAAGAACCTCAGATTCTCATACTTGATGACTGCCTGTCGGCGGTAGATACAAAAACTGAAAATACCATTCTGAACAATCTGAAGGGTATAATGGAAAAGAAAACGAGTATTATCATCTCCCACCGGGTTTCTTCAGCAAAGCTTGCTGATAAAATTATCGTTCTTGATGATGGCAACATCGTCGAAAAAGGCACATATGAATCTTTAATGTCAAGAGATGGGATTTTCAGGCAGCTCTATGAAAAACAGCTCACAAGCAGTGAAACAGCCCAATAATTGATCATGAAAGCCTAAAAAATCCTATAAATATCTGCTTATAAAATTACCTTTGAACCATTTTATGATAATTTGGCAAAATAATTGTGTAAATTATTATTTAATTGTGCTGATGTTAACAATCAGTGATTTGCTATTCAACAGGAGCATTTTCCTGTACGGAAAGTAAAGTCGGAATCACTTAATTTGGACAAATTATTATGAAAAAATTAAATTACTTAATTCTTATTTTGTTGATAGGAACCATGTTTTCCTGTACCTCAGGGAAAAAATCCCTTAAACATGGAAACTACTATCAATCCGTTATTCAATCGGTGGAGAGACTGCGAAAAAGCCCGAATAACAAAAATGCAATAGAAACCCTAAGTTCGGCATACCCAATGGCTGAGAGCTATTATAAAAGTAATATCGAACGTATGAAAGGCAGTCAGGATCGTTTTAAAAACGGTAAAATTGTCGAATCCTACAGGATATTAAACAATATGCATGACCAGATCCAGCGTTGTCCGGGTGCTCTTAACGTTATTCCCTACCCGACCGATTATTACAATCAACTCAAACTGTATACAACCCAGGCTGCCGAAGAACGTTATCAGGCAGGTGTGGAAGCGCTGGGTATGGGATCCAGAAACTATGCACTGGAAGCTTATGATCATTTTATGCGAGCCAATGATTTTTCGCCGGGTTATAAAGATGTAGCGGACAAAATTGAAGAAGCACGGTATTTTGCTACATTGAAAATTCTGGTGGATCAGGTTCCTGTACCAACAGTGCAATATCAGCTTAGCGTACAGTTCTTCCAGGATCAGGTTGAGCAGTTCCTTTTCAACTATCATGAGAATGAATTTGTTCGGTTCTATTCAATACAAGACAGTTCTTTGCAAAATCCCGATCAGATACTGATCGTTCAGTTTGAGGAGTTTGTTGTCGGTCAGACAAACAACTTCAAAAATACAACTGAACATGTCAGAGATAGTGTGGTTGTGGGTCAGGTGACGTTGGAAAATGGAGACAAAGCAGATGTATTCGGAACTGTAAAAGCGAAATTGACTGAAAACAAACGTCAGGTGATCTCAAAAGGCCTTGTGAGTATGCGCATAATTGATGCCGCTTCAAATACTGTTGTGTTACATGACAAATTCCCTGGCGAATTTGTGTGGACCAATGTATGGGGAAGTTTTAATGGAGATGAGCGGGCACTGACACGTGAACAGATTGATATCACCAAACATCAGCCGATGGATCCTCCTCCTCCTCAAGACCTGTTTATAGAATTTTGTCGTCCAATATATGGTCAGATTACTTCAAGAGTCTCGAATTATTATCGAAACCTGTAATGAAGTTATTCTGATATAAAATTTCCGGAGGCTGTCTCAAAAAGGCAGCCTCTTTATTTTTTTGACTGAAACAAATGCAGGAAAATTTGTTGATGGGACATATACAGATGAATTATAAACTGATTAACAGCACAAAAAACAAAGTTCAAATTGGATTTATCCCAACTTTATATTTTCTTTATCATCAGAAAGTGCTCTTGGCCAACGCATTCCTAATTTTCACTAAATAGCAGGGATGCCGACTAAAGAGCAATTGATTTTTTAAGCTAAGCACAAATATGAAAGACCTGTAGCCATCCTTATATATGGTGGATTTTTTCTGAAAAGGTATAGCCAACCGACATGTTGGTGATGAAAATTACTCATATCGGATTTTTTATTACGATTCAATTCCATTTAATGGATCAATCGATATTTCCGGGGAGTTTAAAAATAAATTGTTTGGAGGAATAAGAGAAGTTACTTGAACAAAGCGCAGAGCTTATAGGGCAAAGAGTAGATTGGAGCTTGAGAAAGCAGCAATCAGACAATACCCTGGTTCGTATATTCTGTAATTCTGAAAATTCTGCTTCAGACAAAATTGGTGCGCTATGAAATGTTGAGTGGTGGCGTCTAAATTAACGTTGACAGGTCTTTGGACGCTAACAGGTTGGTATCACTAAAATTAAATATCCTGCCTTTTTACAAACAATACGCTTTGCCATACGTTTATTTGCAAATTATTTTACTACCTCTACCCTATTGAAATATAAAGTTTAAATAACCAAATTTCATATTTCCTTTTATTCGATTTGACATATTAAAATGCTTTAAGCAATTTGTAACTCTTTTTATACTTAAACAACACAGATATGTTACGAAGACCACGAAGAAACCGGAAATCAGAAGTTATTCGGCAAATGGTATCAGAAACACAGCTCAAAAAAAGTGACCTGATCTTTCCTATGTTTATGATTGATGGCAAAGGAAACAAGGAAGAAGTATCTTCCATGCCCGGGATATACCGGTTTACCCCTGATCTGCTTCTGGACGAGATCGGAGCATGTCTTAACCTCGGCATTAAAACATTCTGCCTCTTCCCGGCATTCGAAGAAACGTATAAAGATAAATACGCCACAATAAGCTATGATCCGGATAATTTTTACCTGAAGACGATCAGCGAAATAAAAAGCAAATACCCGGAAGCCTGTGTCATGACGGATGTGGCTATGGACCCTTATAGCTCGGACGGCCATGATGGACTTGTGGAAAACGGGGAGATCCTCAATGATGAAACACTCGAAATTCTGGGAAAGATGTCCGTTGCCCAGGCGAAGGCAGGAGCTGATATCCTTGGTCCTTCGGATATGATGGACGGCCGGATAGGGTATATACGGGAAATGCTCGATGATGAAGGCTATAAAAATGTTTCCATTATGTCGTATACAGCCAAATACGCGAGTTCTTTTTACGGGCCCTTCCGTGATGCACTTGATTCGGCCCCAAAAAGCGGTGATAAAAAAACATATCAGATGGACCCTTCCAACAGAGAGGAAGCACTTGTTGAAGCAGAGCTTGATGCGATTGAAGGAGCTGACATGCTTATGGTAAAACCAGCGCTTGCTTATCTGGATGTGATAAAGGAACTCAATGATAATTTTAACGTACCAATCGCAGCCTATAATGTAAGTGGTGAATACGCCATGATAAAAGCGGCTGCAGAAAAAGGCTGGCTTGACGGCACCAAAACCATGCTGGAATGCCTGCTAAGCATAAAACGCGCCGGAGCAAAGATCATTCTGACATATTTTGCGAAAGAATATGCCCAGCTTAAAATGTAATTATTTATTTTTAAATCCGTTGAATCATTATAAACCAATTGTTTGGGAATGAAGATAATGAACAGATTAGTTTGTACGATATTATTACTGTTATCATTTATGGTTGTCCTACCTTTATCTGCACAGGATAATGATAATGAAAATAAAGACTCGGGAGATCCACTCAAAGGCCCTTCAGAAGATTACAGCCCCATAAATGATATTCCTCTTTCTTTGCATATGGAGCATGAAATGGAGCTGGCTGAAGAAGCAAAAAATATGCGTAAAAAGAAAAAACGCAAAAAAAATGTATTCTACGGATTAAAAACCAAAAGAGGCTTTACACGGAGAGGTTATAATGACAAAATAGAAATTGAAACCTTCAATTATCTGAAAGAACCACCGGAAATAGATCCTTATGCCCCGGAAATTTATTGGTTTGATTTCAAACGAAAAAAAATCCGTGTTTCTAATGACTTTGATCCTAAAAACGGCGTAATCCTTCATGGGCCCTACAAACGGACGCTTGGAGGAGAAACCATCGAAGAAGGTATTTTTTACAAAGGAACCAAACACGGCCGCTGGACTGAATATGACCGGAATTTTATTCTTATGGATAAACGAAAATACTATAAGGGATGGCCCAAGGAATCCATGGTTAAATACTATGATCAGGACAGGACAAAGCTGAAAGAAGTAATCCCGATCGTATACGGTCAAAAAGAAGGAATCTATTATTATTTTTATGAAAATGGTGATGTAGCCGTGAGAGGCCTGTATAAGGAAAATGTTCGGGTTGGTAAATGGACTGAATATTATCCGGAAATCCAACGACCCAAGAAAGAAATACAATACCCTTCCGATCCTTTCGATCAGTCATATACACCGTACATCAGCAAAGAATGGAACAGAAGCCGGCAGCTGGTTTACGAGAATAAACAATGATATGAGCCATTCCGGTTGTTCAATAACAGATTGGTAAAATCATATCTGATTTGAAGATCCAATTATTTATTTCAAATTGAAAATGGAAGATAAAATTAAAGGATATCTGTCCGAACTGGA
>JBNKDZ010000508.1:0-7550 GCA_050288525.1 Cyclobacteriaceae bacterium | reverse complement strand
TGGAAGCGGATTAAAATTCAAAAAATGCTGCGGGAAAGACCATTTCTAAATTAAAACCTCAACAACAATTATAAATCTGAAATACAGGTATTTGTCAAAAAATTATATGCCGGTAAAAATAAAAATGCACTACATATTTTTAATATGGTTCAATCTCCTTAATTTTGGCCGGCAAATAATATATCTAACAATTATTTGCCATGTCGATCGAAAATACAAGATTTATTACCGAAGCCCTTACGTACGATGATGTTTTGCTCGTTCCGGGTTATTCAAACATCCTTCCAAGGGACACTCAAACGGAAACATATCTCACCAAAAATATAAAACTCAACATCCCGTTGGTTTCTGCTGCTATGGATACAGTTACAGAAGCCGAACTGGCTATCGCAATGGCTCTGGAGGGAGGTCTTGGTTTTATACATAAGAACATGTCTATTGAGAAGCAGGCTATTCAGGTACGAAAAGTCAAACGTTCTCAAAGCGGGCTGATCCTTGATCCTGTAACCCTGAACATCAACTCCACTGCAGGAGATGCTGTACGCCTCATGAAAGAGTATAAGATCGGGGGTATTCCGGTAGTCGATTCGGAACGGAAACTGCTTGGTATCATTACCAACCGTGACCTTCGGTTTCAAAAAAACATGCAAAGCCCGGTGGCGGATATCATGACCAAAGAAAACCTTATCACGGCACTTGATGAGATATCTCTGGAGAAAGCAGAAGAAATCCTTCAGGAATACAAAATCGAAAAATTACCTATCGTTAATAAAGACGGCAAACTCACCGGCCTGATTACCTATAAAGACATACTTAAAAACAAAGACCGTCCGAATGCCTGTAAGGATGAATATGGCAGGCTGAGAGTCGGAGCTGCTGTAGGAGTTACGAAAGATTACCTGGAAAGAATTGAAGCGCTTAAAAATGCCGGTGTAGATGTAATCGGAATAGACACAGCCCATGGACATAGTCAGGGAGTAATTGATGCTCTTCGAACGGTTAAAAGCACCTTTCCGGATTTAACAGTTGTTGTTGGAAATATTGCTACTGCTGAAGCTGCAAAAATGCTGGCTGAAGCAGGTGCAGATGCGGTAAAAGTGGGTATTGGCCCCGGAAGTATATGTACTACCCGTGTAATTGCAGGTGTTGGTGTGCCACAGCTTACCGCTGTAGCAGAAGTTGCCGAAGCTCTTAAAAACACAGATGTTAAAATTATTGCTGATGGAGGAATTCGATTCTCTGGCGATATGGTAAAAGCACTCGCTGGTGGCGCCCATTGCATAATGATTGGCTCCCTGCTTGCAGGTACGGAAGAAGCACCAGGAGAAGTTATTCTATACGAAGGAAGAAAATTCAAGTCGTATCGAGGCATGGGATCTCTTGAAGCTATGGAGGAAGGGTCTAAAGACCGGTATTTCCAGGATGCTGAAGATGATGTGAAAAAACTTGTGCCGGAAGGTATTAGCGGAAGGGTTCCCTATAAAGGCATGGTTGCAGAAGTATTATATCAGTTGGTAGGTGGTCTCAGAGCGGGCATGGGATATTGCGGTGCTAAAACAGTGGTCGATCTTCAAAAAGCTAAATTTGTAAGGATAACTGGCGCGGGTGTACGGGAGAGTCATCCTCATGATGTACACATCACCCGTGAAGCTCCGAATTATAGCCGTTAGATCCTGATTCAGACCTTGACATAATGATTCATAATGGAACGAATATTTTTTCATTTGTTCTTTTATGCAAATTTTCATTTATATTAGTTGTTTGTGATTATACTTGGTGATATCTAAACAGAATATTATACGTATCTCGACAGTATTAGCCATTATTACATGGATCATAATGCTGTTGTCCGGATATTTTATCCGGTTCGGTATATTGCATAACACCAATGGTCCCGGGAATATGATTGTTTTCAAATTCCTCCTGACAGGCTTTTTCCTGCTGCTGTACGTGTTCTACAACTATAAAATCGGGAAAATTGAACGCTTGGACATACTGGATCTCTTGTGGAAGGTGTTTGTTACAGGATTGGTGGCTACCATCATTTCCCTGTCTCTGCGTTTTTTATTGACCTTGCTGGAAGATCAGGAACATGGACATAACCTCTACCTCATTGATACCATATACCTGATACATATCAGCCTGATCCTCGCTTTTCTGCTGGCAAATTTTTTCATTATTAAAAAACTTATCCTGTACCAGAAAAGCAAGAATCTTGTAAAGGTCTGGAACATATTCGAATATGGTTTATTGATCAGCCTTGTTTTCTTTTTCATCCGGCTTAACAATTTCCAGTTTCTGTTTCAGATCGTTTTAGGAATATTTATACTGCTTGGGATAATCCTGAGCGTAAACCTTAAATGGGTAGCATATCTCAACTTCAAGCAGAAATGGAAAAGTATATTGCTTAATATACTGATCACCCTTTATCTTTTTTATTTCTTCATTACGCTGGTACGATTTTCGGACAACAATGACCTGTTCCTGGATGTATTGGATAATGTCACAATCATTTCACTATTTGTATTTACATTCATCTACACTGTTTTTTCTTTCCTTGTAATACTGTTTAATCTGCCGACATCATCTGTTTTTGAAAAAAAACTCGAAGAGGTCATAAGCTTTCAGAAACTCAGCCAATCAAGAAATATCGGCCAAAAGGAGGATCAGATCTATGAGATATTACTGGAAAGTGCTGCAAGTTCTGTTATGGCATCCGCTGCATGGCTGGAAATTTACGATCAGAAAACCGACTCCAAAAAAACCATCTACATACGAATCACAGAAGACAGAAAGGAAAGAATACTTGACTTATTGTCTCATCATAAGTTCCTGAAATCCTCAGAAACAGATTACTTTATCAGCCTGACGGGCAGTAAACTTATCAATGATTGTAAAGATGCCATATTCAAATCATTGTTGTTGTTCCCCATTTATATCCAGCAAAACCAGATAGGCACCCTGGTATTATTGAAAGATCTGCAGGATGGCTTTAACAGAGAGATGGTTGAAATTATCGGAACATTTGTTAGTCAGGCAAGCATATCCATTGAAAACTTCAGACTGCTGGAAGAAGCCATTCGCACAGAGCGCTACATGGAAGAGCTGAAAATTGCTAAAAGGGTACAGGACAGCCTTCTGCCAAGTAAACTTGCTCATAATTCGGACTTTGAGATCAGCGCTTATTCCAAAGCTGCTGCTGAAGTGGGAGGTGATTACTATGATTCTTTACAGATAGCAGACGGAAAAGTAGCGGTTATTATTGGTGATGTTTCCGGAAAAGGAACCTCTGCAGCTTTCCATATGTCCCAAATGAAGGGGATCTTTCACAGCCTGTTCCAGTTGAACCTCAATCCCAGGGACTTTATCATCAAGTCAAACAATGCTCTGAGCAATTGCCTCGACAGAACTTCATTTATTACAACATCCATATTCATTTTTGATGAACATACAAAGACCGTTGAGTTCTCACGGGCAGGTCACTGTCCGACATTGTTCTATTCTTCAAAAGATAAAAAAGTCATATTTTATGAAGACAGCGGATTAGGATTAGGTATACTCAGGGATGAACAATTTGATGCTTTTGTTGAAGTAAATAAAATAAGTTATAACCCGGGAGACATAATATTTTTGTATACTGATGGTATAATTGAGGCGAAGGATGAAAAAAATGAAGAATTCGGATATGACCGTCTGAAAGATTACCTTGAAGCTAACGCATCCAAAGGACCGAAAGAACTTGAAGAAGGAATTATGGAATTACTATTTGATTTTTGCGGATCAAATGTATTAAGTGATGATTTTACAACACTGATTGTGAAATTTAAATAGAAAATAAAAAACTTTGATAATATAAACACGTAATAAACATATGGTTGAGATTAAAAATTCATTGATTGATGATGTATTTACAATCAACGTAATAGGGGAAGTGGATGCCAGTTCATCCATTCATCTCGATCAATCTATCAGCGAAGCAACAACAAAATACAAAAAGATACTTGTAGACTGTTCAAAACTGGAATACATATCATCTGCAGGCTTGGGTGTTTTTATGTCGTACATCAATGACCTTGAGGAAAAGCAGGTTAAAATGGTTCTTTTTGGTCTCAGTAATAAGGTAAAACATGTTTTCCAGATATTAGGACTTGATCAGCTTTTAAAGATCACGCATAACGAAGAGGAAGCAAAGGAGTTAGTTAATGGAATATAAGTTTAAAATACCGTGTAGTAAGGATAAACTTGGGGAAATCAGAGATTTCCTCCATAAAGTACTAAGAGATAACTATATTCCGGAAGTAACAATCAACACATTGGTACTGGCAGTAGATGAAGTATGTGCCAACCTGATTATACACTCCCACAATTGTAATCCCCACGAATACATTGAACTGAAAGTTAACGTTCATAAAGGATCAGAAATTACATTTGACATTATTGATAAAGGTGCCGGATTTAATATTGGTGCCTATAAAGAGCCCTCCATTGTTGATATCGTTCAACAGAAACGCAAAGGAGGCATAGGACTTATGCTCGTAAAAAGAATTATGGACGAAATAAAGTTGATACAGGGCAAAAACAAGAATGTTTACAGATTATCAAAAAAAATCTGAATAAGTTAAAGAATACGACGTTTAATTTTTTTGTTAAAATAGCTTTTTTTTAAAATTGTAAAAATTTTTGATCCAACTACAAATCTAATTCTATGGTACGTCCTATTTTTGCCATTTTACTATTAACTATATATTTCCTTTCATGTACTGCTACCAGATATTCAGAAATTAAGAATACTACGTTATTTAAAATTGACGATAAAGGTGTAACAGCAAAGGAATTTATCTACGTATACGAAAAAAACAATTTTAACAATCAGGACTCATATTCAGAAGATGATATCAATGAATACCTGGATATGTTTATCAATTTTAAACTGAAAGTTGCTGATGCCAGGTCATTGAAATATGATACCATGTCTTCCTTTATTAATGAATTCAATTCGTACAGGTCTCAGCTAATAAAACCTTATCTTTCTGAATCCAAACAGGAAGAAAAAGTGCTGCAGGAAGCCTATGAGCATATGAAATATGAAGTTGATGCTTCTCATATCCTTATAAAACTGGATGAAAATGCTGGTCCTGAAGATACATTGAAAGCATATAACACCATCCTTGACATTGCTGAAAAGACAAAAAACGGAGAAGACTTTGAAATGCTTGCTTTAGAATCTTCTCAGGATCCATCAGCCAAAGTCAATAAAGGACACCTGGGTTATTTTAAAGCATTCCAGATGGTGTATCCCTTTGAAGCCGCCGCTTTTAATACACCTGCAGGAAATATATCACCAATTATACGGACCAGATTCGGATATCATATTCTTAAGGTTCATGATAAGCGACCAGCCAGTGGAAAAGTGAAAATATCGCATATCATGGTCAGGGAAGGAGCAAACCAGATAGACTCTGTAGCTGCCAGGAATAAGATCTTTGAGATTTATGATCAGCTGTCGTCGGGTGAAGACTGGAACGATCTGTGTCTTCGATATTCAGATGATTTAAGAACAAAAAGTCAGGGTGGAACCCTGCCGTTTCTGGAAATCAACCAGATAAATGATAAAACCTTTGAAAATATGGCCTTCGGACTCAATGAACCCGGAGAGATAAGCGATCCTTTCAGAAGCAGATTCGGATGGCACATTCTGAAGCTTGAAGAGAAAAAAGGTCTTGAACCATTTGATGAGATCAGGGAAGAGCTTTCACAAAAAGTTCATCGCGACGGCCGTTTGCTTATTGAGCAGAAAAACATCATATCCAAACTAAAAAACGAATACCGTTTTAATGAGAACGACAAAACACTTTCAGGCCTTAAAAACCTGGCAGACAGCACCCTGTTGGCCGGAAAATGGGATACTGAAATAGCTTCAGCCCAGAAAAAGGACACCCTTTTCTCTCTGAAAAATGCGTCGTTTCAGGTGGATGGATTTTTAGATTTTATCGACACACATCAGCGAAAACGATATGGATTAACAATCGAATCATATTTCAATGAATTGTATAACAACTACACAGAACGTATTCTGTTAAAAGCAGAAGAAGAGAATTTATTGGAACACAACGATGAACTTGGCCTTTTGCTGAATGAGTATTACGAAGGAATTCTGCTGTTTGAAATAATGGATAAAAATGTATGGAAAAAAGCCGTTGAGGATTCAGCCGGATTGTATAGCTTTTTTGAGGCAAATAAAGACAACTATATGTGGAATGAACGGGCAGATGTAGCAATAATCTCTTCAAAGGACAGTGCTCTTATTCAAACCATTAAGGAGGATCTTTATAAAGATGATTACCTGTTATACCAGGCCCGGATTGATACTTCTCTGGCCGGAAAAAATATCAACAAGATCCCTGCACTTGATTCAATTGCTGATCTGTACGAAATATATAAACCGGCATCCGTTCATATTGTGAAATATGATACAGGCATGAACGACATTATTGATAAGGTTCTTGATTATTTCTACCGGCAAGGCCTCGAAAAAGATCGTATAAGAATAGAATATTCGAAAGAAAATAAGCATTTTGCAGATATTTCTTTAAATAGCACGGCAAAAAAATCGTTAGAACTACTGTACAATAAAGAATCTACACTAACTTTACAGGTTCTGGAAGGTTTGTTTGAAAAAGGAGAGAACGAACGTCTGGATAAAATCAAATGGTCTGAAGGAGACACAACCTTTTCTGATGGAAAAACATCTTATTTGATTTATATCAAAAAAATTGTTGCTCCTGAAAATAAGACCTTTGAAGAAACAAAAGGATTAATTATTTCCGATTACCAGAATCAATTGGAAAAAGACTGGATTCAGGAATTAAAAAAGAAATTTACAGTTGAAAAAGACGACACCGTATTTAAAAAAGTTAAACACTATATTAAAACTAAGCACACTTCTGGCAATTAACCTTGTGTTATTTACGTCATGTGAGCTTTTTCAGATTAAAAACGATCAGGGCAGTAGTACCGGAAGTCTGAATGATCCGATAGCACGGGTTCAGAATATTTATCTATATCCTTCCGATCTTTCCGGGATCGTTCCGAAAGGGATTTCCAAAAATGACAGCATAGACATTATTGAGCGGCATATTAAAAGCTGGATAAAAAAACAGCTTCTTATATCCGAAGCTCAAAAGCAATTAAGCTTTGATGAGGCAGATTTGGAGAGGAAGGTGCTTGATTACAGGTACGCGTTAATGATGCATGAATTTCAAAAGTATAATGTCAACCGGAACCTGGACACCAATATCAGCGATGAAGAAATTGTGAATTACTATAATGAGAATCTGGATAATTTTGAGTTGAATCAGAATATTGTCAGAGGGATTTACATACAACTGGATAAGAAAGCCCCTAAAATAGACCGCTTTAAAAAATTACTGTGGTCATCAAAAGAAGGGGATATGGAAGAATTGCAGTCATATTGCTATCAATTTGCAGTGAAGAGCTATCTTGATGATTCTGTATGGATGAATTTTGATGATATTATCAATAATACCCCG